>JBEIHE010000058.1:0-19382 GCA_040381515.1 Polaromonas sp. | reverse complement strand
GCTCACCGCGCTCGTCTCTGGCGGTCACTACCACGCCAACCTGCGCGACGTTCGGTGGAGCAGTGACTCCATCCAACACCATCTCCACGAAGGGCAGCTCCCGCGAAGACGCAGGCCTCGAGGGCGAGGCCCCGAGAAAATCAAAAAGGCTCTGGCGATGGCCAGAGCCTATGCGAGCGACGCTGTCGGCGCGATTAAAACTTGAAACCCACACTGGCCCTGATGGCCGTTTGCGCGCCGCTTTGCATGCTGCGGGCCACACCGAGATTGAACTGCGCCTCATTGCGCGCGTAATAGGTCAGGTTGAGGCCCATGGCGCTATACCCACCGTACTGGCCAAAGCCCACCCCAACGCCCGCATCGCCAGGCTTCATGTTGGTCACGGTTGGGGCGGTGGCCATGCTGGCCGCAACCGCACCAAAAAGCTGACGCACATTCACTGCATCGTGAGGCGAGCTTCCGTCGGCCACGCCGTGTACCTGGATCGGTCCACCCGTGGAAGGATTACTGAAAGTCGCGCCATTTCCATTCAAAGTCATGCGGCTTGAGCCCCCGTCGAGCTGCACGGTGGATCCGGGGTTGTTGTTGCCAATAAAGTTATTTGTCACGCCCGAGCCCGTGCCAAAACCATTGGTGGCGATACCCGTCCCATTGTTTTGCCCGATCATATTGGTCACATTCCCATTGCCGCTGATACCGCCAATGTTATTGGCCACCGTACCACCCGTGGTGCTGCTGTTCATGCCCAAATTATTGGTTGCACTGCCGCTTCCACTGTTGCCCCCGGTGTTGTTGGTGACAGAGCCCGAACTGGTGTTCATGCCGTTGTTGTTGACCATATTGCCAGTGGAATTATTGATACCGGTATTGTTTGTGATCAGTTGCCCGGTGATGGGCTGGGGTGAAATCATCTGGATGCCATAGTCAGTGATCAGGATCGCAGAGCCCAAGGTAGGGTCGCCAAGACCGTAACTTTTCGACTGAATCGCCACGTCTGCCCAGGTTGGGGCAACCCCATTGGTACGGTCGGCCGTGGTGTAGGGCTGCGAGTTTTGGCCGCTGCCGGTGATCCTCACGCCCGTTGTCGAGGTACTTCCAGCTCCCACTACGCCGTTGATCGACACGCCTGGAACGGCCCCAGCGTTGCCGGAATTGACCGTTACCGCATTCGTCGGTCCAGCCTGCAGGGTTGCGGTGCTGCCACCAGTGTAGATCGCGTTCGTTCCCACCGTAGTCGTCACTGAAGTCGTAGCCGCGTTGGTGGTGGTCTGGAACACCGTGGCAGCGGTACCACCTCCGCTGCCGGAAATAGTAATGCTGGTACCAGCAGGGGTGGCACCGGCAACTGCAGTATTCCCGTCTTGCAGAGTCAAGGTCCCGGAATTTGTGCCGCCCTTTAGAACAGTGGCACCGGAGGCTCCGGAAATAGTGGACCGACCGAGAGTCGACGCACCGGTTACTGCCAGCGTACTGCTCAGAGTTGCCGCGCCAGTTACCCCCAACGTATTGGACAAAGTAGTCGCGCCAGTTACCCCCAGCGTGCTGCTCAGAGTGGTAGCTCCGTCAACTGCCAAAGCCCCTCCGTTTGTAATATTAGTATTCCTATTCATTTGTACCGAGTTTGGGTTGACCTGAAATTGAGCTTGAGTACCTGGAGGGGTCCCGCAGGGGGGGGGTGCCACAAACGGTTTGATAACCGTTATAGTCTGAACCCACTACAACGGAAAAAAACTGGTGGCCGCTGCCATTGGTTGCGGCATTTACAACGATGGCGTCTACAGAATCTCCTTCAGCTACGATTCCGTTGCTGGCATACGATTCTCCAACTAAGCTTAGAAAAGCTGATGCCACTATGGCTAGTTTAAAGCCGTTTCTTTTGAGATCAGTCTTGTAGATTGTTTTCGTCTCCAACATAGGCAAGGCCCTAGGAAATGCCGGTTTTGGCATCATTGTCAGTATTGAATGCTTCATTTGATAACTCCAAAAAGGTCTTTGTTTAGAAACGAGGAATCAGGGTTTAGTCTGGTCAATAGAGGGGCCTCACCTCACCACCTCGTGCTTGGTCAACACACACCCACCGGGCACAGGCCGGCTCAGCACCCGCGCCTCATTGCCGATGGTTGCGACGCGGTGGGGCGCCCCACTCTCCAGCGGCCTGAAGGCCAGTCCGCTGTAAAGCTTGCGTTCGGCCTGCTCGCAGGGCTCGGCAGCAGAGACCGAAGCGGCATAGGAGGCGGTGCATCCGGTAGGGGTGGGCGTCAGACTGATCTCAATCGTGGAGTGGTTGCCACCGCCCTGGTTGACAATCATGGTCACCGTAATCAGGTCCACATTCGGCCCCGGCGCAGGACGATCGACAATGAAGATGTCGCCTGGACCCCTCCCTAGGAATCGCGCCACCTGATCGGCTCGCTCCACACACCTAAAAGCGCCCATTTGCGTGACAGACAACGCAAGCCGGGAGACACTCCGTCCCGCAGGAGCCGAAGCGGCCGCAGCCTGCGGTGCTGCGGGCTGCACCTGGGTGGCGGGGGCAATCGCGCCACCGGCACCGGCCGCCGGGGCGGGCTGCGCCGCGGCGGCACCAATACCCAATGCGGCCAGCAGTGCGATTGCCCCAAGGAACTGAATTGACTGATGTAGATTCACGAGCTTGCGCAGTGGCCTCAAAAGGTAACAAATCATGTCTTGTGGCTCAGCTTCACTCCTAACAGAAGCCAACATGAACGACGGCTTTGCAGTACGGGCTTGGAGGCACTCTCCGCTGGTCAGACTTTTGCTCGGGCTTTTGATCGCCCTGCTGTGGGCGGTCACACCTACCGCGTCTCTTTCGGCCGAGCGGAGCGACGGGGCCCCCGCGCTGATCTTGAGCAAAGCTTGGTGGATCGATCCGCAGGGCCAATCGGATCTGGCTGAGGTCATCGCCCAAGCCCAATGGACCGAATACACAGGGGCCAAGAGCTTCGGTTTTGGCGCCGAACCGGTCTGGGTGCGGGTTCGGCTCAAGGGGACCCAGGCGGACAACCCACAGCCCTTGGTCTTGCGCATCAGCCCTGCTTTTACCGACGAACTGACGGTCTACGACCCAACATCGAACCTGACCTTAAGGGCCGGGCGCGCCCTGGCCCCAGACCGTGAGTCGCTGTCGACCATCACCTTTGCGTTTCGCCTGCCGGCGCACGAGGCGGATCGGGATCTTTACGTCAAGGCGACTTCAATCAGCAGCCGCAACCTGCAGATTGAAGCCTTCCCCTATGCCGAGGCAGAGCGTACCAACCGCCTGCAAGAATGGATGTTGGGGGTAGCCGTCACGATTTCTTTTGTATTTGCCATCTGGGCCTTCCTACAGTGGCTTTTTAGTCGAGAGTCGGTTATTGGCGTCTTTGCAGTCAAGCAGGTGGTGGCAGCGGCCCATTCATTTATGTTTCTAGGCTTTGCGCGGCAGGTGCTAGGCCCCTCGCTTCCGGCGGGTACGCTGGTCTGGGCTGGGTCCTTCATAGGGGCCTTTTTGGGCGCCGTCTCGGCGTGGTTTATGGCTACGCTCATCAAGCAGTATCAGCCCTGGCCCCCTCTGCTGAGGACGCTACAAGCCAATGCCGTCTTCTATGCCCTGAGCCCCCTGCTCTGGCTGGCCGGCTTCGAGCGGGAGATGCTCATCGTCGTCAACGCGTCCGTACCCGCAAGTTTCCTGCTGCTGGTGGCCACCACACTCTCGGCCTGGCGGGCACCCGGCCGGCAGCCCTTGCCACTTTCCTTCCTACTGGCCTATATCGTGCTGTATGGCGTGCTCCACACGATTCCGATCCTGATGCATCTCGGGTTCGTACCAGGGGCCAACAGCATCCTGCTTGGCAATGTCACGATTTCGATTCTGGACGGCATCGTCATGTTTGGCATCCTGCAGTTCCGGCATAGAGCCATAGGGCGGCTGCAGCGCGAGACCGAGCTCGATCTGGTCAGAAGTCGTGCGCAGACCACCGCCGAACGGGCTCAGCGAGAGGATCAGGAGCGCCTGTTCGCCATGCTGGCGCACGAATTGAAAACGCCGCTGTCGACCCTGCGTCTTTCGATCGCCTCGGGGCCGATCCGGCGTGAAGCGATGGACAGAACCATTGCCGACCTGAGCAAGATCATTGACCGGTGCGTGCAGTCTGGCCAACTCGCCCACCGCAGCCTCGCCCCCGATCCCACGCGGACTGACGCCGCGGCGCTCACCCTGGATTGCATACGTAGCTGCAGGGAGCCTAATCGGGTCGAGTTCACCGCCCCCGCCGCAGTGCCTGTTATTACCGACGTGCAGATTCTCAATGTCGTGATCTCCAACCTCTTGGACAACGCTTGCAAGTACGGCCCGCCGCAAACCCCCATCGGGGTTGAGCTGGAGCCTTGCGAGCAAGACGGTGTCGCGGGCTTGCAATGGAAAGTCAGCAATTGCGTTGGGCCCGCCGGCGCTCCGGACAAAGCGCGTCTGTTCGAAAAGTACTACCGCAACCCCAACGCCAGACGGCAATCGGGATCCGGGCTGGGCCTTTATCTGGTGCAGGGCCTGCTTCAGTTGCTCAAGGGCTCCATACGCTATGAGGCCACACCAGGTTCGGTGACCTTTATTGTCTGGATCCCGGAGCGCGTACGCTGATGTTGGGAACTGTTAGCTTTGACCCGCTACGGCCGGGACACTCGAAAAAGTTTCGTTTCGGGCGGCCGTCGATGATTGGAGTTGCACTCAAGATCCTGGTTGTGGAGGATAACGACGCCCTGCGGGAGGCAACCGTCGGATTTCTGCAGCAGCAGGGTCACTATGTGCGGGGCGTGGCTTGTGCCGAAGAGGTCCACGACCTGACCGGCAGTCTGGTGCCTGACGTCTACGTGATCGATCTGGGCCTGCCCGATGAGGATGGCCTGAGCCTGACGAGCCGCATCCGGGCCTCGCACCCCCGAGCCGGAATCGTCGTGACAACCGCACGCACCGAGGTCAATGAAAGGGTCGACGGCTATCGCAGCGGGGCCGACCTGTACTTGCCCAAGCCAGTGCATCCGGACGAACTGAGTACTGCGATTTCTTCACTAGGCAGACGAATGCGCATCGAGTCCACGCCCTCCGATGCGCTGGTGCTCAGCATGACCAAACGGCAACTGACCGGTCCGGGCGGTACGGTCGATTTGACTTTCGGTGAAGCATCGGTGCTTGCCGCCTTTGCACGCTCGCCCGGCCAATCCCTAGAGCGGTGGCAACTCGGTGAAATCATCGGCCATGATGATTCCGAAGTACCGTCCTCGTCCTCCATTGAAATGCGGATCAGCCGACTTCGGAAAAGATTGCAGGACGCCGGCGCACCCGCCCCCACCCTCAAGGCGGTGCACAAGATTGGCTATGTGCTCTGCTGCGCGGTAGTAGTCGACTAAAGCCGCTAGCGATTGCGGCAAGTGCGGTCATCAAAAAAGTTGTAGGTTCGGCCCAGTCGGATCTGCATGCACACATCGACATTGGCCGCGGTAGCGCAGGTTTGCCTCGCAACTGCATAGACCGGACAGATACGCTGCAATCGCGCTTCACGCTCGGCAGCCTCGCGTCGCAATCGAGCCTCACGATCTGCCCTTTCTTTTCTTTCCTGGGCTTCACGCTGAGGTCGGGTACGCTCCCACTCCGCCTCAGCCTGCCGGCGCTCAAGCTCCGCCTGTCGCTCCTTCTGCGCCCTCAGCTCGGCCTGTCGACGGGCTTCCCGCTCGGCAGCCTCGGCTCTGGCTCTTTCCTCGGCCGCCCTTTGGGCGCGGTCGAAACACTGAAAACGGATCCGGTACACCATGCCGATGTTGTCGTGGGTCGTGCCCTCGGCCCTCACGTCAACCCCCTTGCTGCCTTCGCTGTTGCATTTGTCACGGGCATGCTCAAAGGCACTGCCGCGAGCAGCGGCAGGGGTGGACCAGACGCGTGCTTCGGCCATGAAGTCGTTACCGCCCAGAGGGCGAACCGGGTCACTCGCGCAGGCACTGAGCAGGGCCACGCCGAGCAAAGCCTGACTCCAGCCCAATAGTCGCAAGAGACAAACGGTGCGGCACCCAAACATCGCGCAAATCCTTTTTGTCCACGGGCGGCCTGTGCAGGAGCCTTTATGTTTGAAAGAGAGTGAACCACTTGATTTTGACATCTCGCCCGTCTGGCTCGGACTGTGCCAATCGGTCGCCCAAACGCAGTCCACCTTGACAGGGACAACAGGGAAATCAACCCCTTAATTTCATCAGATGAAATTAAGCGGCGTGTCGAATTCTTTAACAAAGGCCTCGGTTCCTTACGCGTCGCTAGACTCGGGGGGATGAACGTATTGATCCGGTTTTTACTGCTTTGCCTGCCGATGTTTGCATATGCGCAGTCGTCTCTGCCGCCATGTCCGAGTAATCCGGGCCTTCACTGGCACAACTGCTTCGGGGCGTACACCTATCCCGACGGCAACCAGTATGTTGGCGAGTGGAGAGACAACAACCGAAACGGCTTGGGCACGCTCACTTGGGCCGATACCAGCAAATACGTGGGGCAATACCAGAAGGGCGACCGCCATGGGCTCGGCACCATGACCTGGGCCAATGGCAACAGGTACGTCGGCGAATTCCAAGGCGACAAACTCAACGGCCGGGGCACGTTTACCTGGGCCGATGGCGAAAAGTACGTCGGCGAGTTCAGGAATGACAGCCGCCATGGCCAAGGCATTTTTTACGGCGCAGACGGCACCATTAAACAGTCAGGCGAATGGGCCGATGGCAATTTAAGCCGCTCCTTCGCCATCGATACAAGCCGATTTCCATTTGATGGGCAGGGCTCTGCAAGAGTCACCCTGCCGCCGTGTCCCAATACCGGGCGCAAGCACAACTGCACTGGGTCCGTGACCTACTCCAATGGACGCTACGAGGGCGACTTCCAGAACGACGAACGACATGGCCAAGGGACCTATGTCTGGACCGGTGGTGAGTTCGGTGGTCAGACCTACGTTGGAGAGTGGCGAAATGGCAGGACAAACGGCCAGGGCACCACGACCTGGTCTAGCGGTCAATTCAGCGGACAACGATACGTCGGCGAATTCCGCGATGGCCAACGGCATGGACGAGGGACATTCAGCTTCCCCAATGGCAACCAGTACGCGGGTGAGTTCAGAAATGGCGACTACAACGGCCAAGGGACCTATACCTTCTCCAGCGGCAACCGGTATGTGGGCGAGTTCAGAAATGGGAACTTCAACGGCCAAGGCACCTTTTTCTGGGCCGATGGGGATAGGTACGTTGGCGAATTCAGGGACGACAAACGAACCGGCTTAGGCATCTTTTACGGCGCTGATGCAAGCATTAAGCGATCAGGCGAATGGGCTGATGGAAATCTGATCAGGCCCTTTGCAATTGACAGGAGCCGCTTTCCATTTGATGGGGCCTCACAAGCGCAAGCGGTCGCGTCCTCCGTCAATCCAGGAGGCCATTCGGGTACAAACCGGATCCCAGAATACCCGACCACGGCCGACCCCGGCAGGGCAGAGAGAGAACGTCTGGCCGCAGAAGCGGAAGCGGCCCAGCGCAGGCAACAGGAGCTTGAGCGTCGGCTTGCCGCAGAGTCTAGAGAGCGCGAAAGACAGGCCACAGAAGCTGAGGCGGCAAGGCGCCGACAGCAGGAACTAGAGGCCCAGCTTGCGGCCTTGCAATCGCAGGGGCCATCGCGCCCTGCCTCCCAAGCAGCGGCGACTCGCAATCAACGCCGGGTGGCCTTGGTGATCGGCAACGCTGACTACAAGGTCAGCCCCCTCGACAACCCTGTCAATGACGCCACCGATGTGGATCAGACGCTCCGGCAGCTTGGCTTTCAGACCACGCTGGTTCGCAATGCGACCCTTGGACAGATGCGCGAGGCGACCCGCAGGTTTGCCGAGCAACTCCCGTCGGCCGATGTGGCGCTGATTTACTTTGCCGGGCACGGGATCGAGTCCAACCGCAAGAACTACATGATCCCGGTCAATGCGGAACTGAAGTTTGAGTACGAACTGGCTGACCAAGCCTACGACGCCGGCAACTGGCTTGAAATGCTCGAGTCCATCCGGTCGACCAATGCGGAACGGGTGAACATCGTCATTTTGGACGCCTGCCGGAACAACAACCTGATCGGCTCCAGAAGCTTTGGCAGGGGGCTGGGCCGAATGGATGCGCCCACGGGGACCTTCCTGGCCTATTCAACCGCTCCTGGCAAGATTGCTGCAGATGGCGGCAGGGGCCAGAGAAACAGCCCGTTCACCCGGCATCTCTTGGCTGTCATGCAGCAGCCGGGGCTGCCGATCGAAGAAGCTTTTAAAGAAGTGCGGCGCAACGTGAGCAAAGAGACGAACGGCGCCCAAGTACCGTGGGAGAGCACGAGCCTGACGGGCTTCTTCACGTTCCGGCTGGCGCGCTGAGTCGCACGAGCACCCACGGACTTGGTCAACACCGCCTGTATGCGTCCCCATCACAAGTACTCAGTCACTGCCTTACTGCTGTTCCTGGGAGCTTTGGGCGCCGCAGGGAAGCTCGCTGCAAATCAGGATGCATTTCAAACAGGGCTGACTTTTGTATCTGAGGAAGAGTACAGCGTCTTACCCCTGAGTCCAAAGTTTCGAGCCTTTCTGCCCGAACGGTTTGAACTGCCCGATTTCTTTCCGCCCCCGGGACACCAGGGAGCGCAGAGTTCATGTGTGGGTTGGTCGGTAGCCTATGGCGCCCGCTCGTTTTATGACGGCGTCTCGCGCGGCATCAAGCCTAACCGATCGACGGCTTTCAGCCCGGCCTACGTCTACAACCAGATCAAGCACAGCACCAGTGACTGTCTGGGCTTTAGCACCATCGTCAACGCGCTTCGACTCTTGTCAAACCAGGGCGTTGCGCGGCTGACTGAATTTCCTTATAGCGAAGGAAGTTGCTTTCGGCTGCCCACTGCTCAGGACAAGGCCCGAGCAGCCTCCTATTCGATCAAGGGGTTTTCCACGATTCGACGTGGTGACCTAGAGGGCATCAAGGGTGCTCTGACCCGGGGGCAGCCCGTCATCGTCGGCATGATGACGCCCGATCGGTTTCAACAGTTACGCGGTTCATCCGTCTTTGTCGACGAATCTAGCGAAGCGGGCTACGGACACGCCATGGTCATCGTCGGTTACGACGAAAAGAGAGGGGCTTTCAAACTCCTCAATTCATGGGGTGAGAGCTGGGGAGACCGAGGCTATGGCTGGGTGGCGTATGCCACCATGAGACAGCGCGGCCGCGAGTACTACGTAATGGACGTGCCCAGCGCGCCGCCCAGGCCGGTACTTGCACCGCCACCTGTTCAAGCAACACCTGCGCCCCCGGTCATTGCCCCTGCCCCATCACCTGCATTCCCGCCCCCGCCCGCAGTGCTGCCTCCGATGCCGACGCCGGCGCCTCTGGTGCAGGAATCGCAACCCAGACCCACCCCAGACAGCGTGGAGCAGGCGATTCGTCAGGCACTCTCACCCCTGTCGTGCACCAAGACTCAGTGGTCACTCAACAGCGCCGGCGCCGTTTCCGTCAGAGGATTTTCAGGTACGCCAGAGATGTTGCCGCGCATCCAGCGCGCGCTTGAAAGAATTGAGGGCGTGAGCAGAGTTGACCTGCAGATCCAAAGCGCACCATGGCCCCAGTGCGAAGCCTTCCTCACGCTATCGAATGCAGGCGTGGAAGAGGGCTCGGTCCGCATCAGCATGCCGGGCCGCAGTACCCGCGTCGTCAAGGCAGGCGAGCAGATCGCCTTTGACATTCAGCTGCCCCAAAACCCAGGTTTTGTCCATGTGCACTACCTGCAGGCCAACGGAAGTGCGGTGCCGCTGGCCCTGGGCACGCCCTACACGGCAGGACAAGTCCTGAAGATCGGACAGACGCGGGAGCGCTTTTATATCCGCGCCCCCTTCGGCGATGAAATGCTGGTGGTAGTGACATCGCCCACCCGCTTGGAGTTTGCCAGCGACGGCGACGATCGCGCCTATCTCTCCGCCCTGAGACAAGGGCTGCTGAACATGCCAGAAGGGCAGCGGAACCTGGTTCGCGCGGCCACCCTGCCCTTGAAAACCCTGGGGCCTTAAGACAGCCTGCACTCCGTGCCCAGGTCAAGACAAGCCACGTATGAAATGGACTAGACAATATGCTCACCATGGCCCGATCACTCACCTCACTTCTCGTGGGCCTGGCGCTCTCAGCGGCAGCCTCAGCCCAAACACAAGCGAGGTTGAATACCTTTTCAAACAGCGATCCGATCGTCAAGCGGATCCAGTGCCCTGCTGGAACCGTGCAGTTCGCAAGAGGTGTACGCTGGGCCCCAGCCAATAACGGGGTGAGCATCAGTATCAACGACGCGGATGAAGTGCGGCTGCCTGCTTCCTGTTACGGCGAAATGTACTGCGCACGCTACAAAGGGGCCTCGTCCGTTGTGATCGTCGAAGCGCCCGCCTGCGGTGGCAATGCAGTGCCCGAGGAGTACATCGTGATTGACCTGATTTCAAAAGCGAAGATCAAGCTCAATTACGCCCAGCTAAAAGCCCAGGTCCGCTAGCGCTTGGATCAACTGAAACTCTACAGTCTTTGAAACCAAGCACACTTCTTTCTTCAAAAGGATTAAAAAATGAGGGCCTTGCTCAAAAACATCGCAATCCTCTTGATGTGGTCGCTGACCGCATGCGTGCACGCGCAGAGTTCTAGCCCCAGCGATGAGGCTATGCGCGGCAACGCGTCAGGCAGAGCACATGCCTTGGTGGTGGGCAATGGAGCTTACACAAACATCGCACCTCTGGCCAATCCCGCCCACGACGCCAACACCATGAGCGCAACATTGCGCAGCATGGGCTTTGAAGTCACCACGCTCGTTAATGCGACTCGGCAGCAACTAATTGAAGGTCTAACCCAGTATTCGCGGGCCGCCAAAGGCAGCGACTTGTCACTGTTTTTCTGGTCTGGCCATGGCTTAAGTTTGGACGGTGAGCCCTACATTTTGCCCACCGATTTGGCTGCCGATGGTGCCGATCAATTGAGGAGTCAAGGGATTTCTCTTCCCTGGATCATCGCGAATCACCTACCCGGAAAAACCAAGCTGGTGTTCTTCGACTCTGATCTAGCGAACCCCTTCAGCGCGAACACGAGTCCACTCATGAAGTTCACGCTGCCCAGCGAAACTTTGGTCAGCTTTGCCACAGGCGCAGGCGAAGTCGCATTTGACGGCGTCGGCGAGTCGAAAAATTCTCCTTACACCAGCGCCCTGTCGCAGCATCTGACCGAGGCAGCAGACATTGGGATCATCCTCAGAAAAGTACGGCAGTCCGCGTGGGCAGCAACAGGCGAAAAACAAAGATCATGGGAATACGGCAACCTGACCGCGCCCGAACTAATCCTCAATCGCAAACGCGAGTAAAAAAAACCGTTCTTGTACGTGTCAGTCGCATTGAGCTTATCCAAAGCCTGTTGCCCCGTCCCCCCCCTAAAAGATGACCACTTGACCCGTCGCTGCGGTTGTCAGAGCCAGGCCTCGACCTGCCCCCTTACGACGTCCTAATCAAAAAACAGGGTGGACCGTGGCACGGCCCGAGTCTTCAAGCGGCCAGCAGCCGCTGCTTGGCATCGACCAAACAGTCTTGGGCGCTTGGTTGGGGACCAGAGTAGGCGGTCCAGAGGGTGCCACGGGCGGGCTTGTCTTCAAACGAGCTCGTGACCTCCAGCAACCGCAGACAGTGGTGTACGCCCTGGGCCAGCTCGGCATCTGTGCCGTACATGCTGTACTGGCGGCCCTGGGCGACCAATCGCACCGTATGACCATAGCGGCCGCGAACGGCCTCAAAACTTTCGATCTCGCGCACACTGATGCGCGTCATGCTGTTCTGCACGACGTTGCGGATCAACACGTGTTGCTCAGTGACGGCCCAAACCCCACGACCTGATGACACGATCCGACCAGAGACGTAGGCCCGGAAGGCCTCGCCAGTTTGCATGTGTTGACGCAAAGCATTCACATCGTCGGTGGAGAGCTTGAGACGGGCGTCGGGGTTGTGGCCCTCAATGAGGAACTCGGTCAGCTTTTCGCCGTGAATGAACGTATTGAGAAAAGACATGGTGTTTTAGGAATTTATAAAGGACCGCAATGTACACAGTCTCTGAATTCCGCGCCCATGGCGGGCTATTGGGGCTCTGGCTCTTAAAGGGTCCCAAACCCGGCACGGGGCAATCAGCGGTCGCCGATTGGGTGCATTAGTGCAGCAAACTTACGTTTTAAAGGCCGCCCAAAGATGCGCTTCTTTTAGGCCGCAAGAAGCCTCAGTTTCCCGGGCGATTGAGCGATTACGTGGCGCTCTTATTTCGAATAGACGGTAATTGAGAAGGTGGGCTCGGCAGGCCCCTGACAGCCGCTGACTTGATAGATGCGGGTCTTGTCTAGAAACCGATAGGTCTGACAATCCCCGCTCCCCTCATTAGCAGGGTCCCACATGCGAACGATTCGGAAAGTCTCATCCGAGATGGATTCCAGCTTGGTTCGCTCGGCCTTGATTTGGGCACGCATCGCCTGCACTTCCTTGGGCCCCGCGTGACCATTTTTGGCCAATTGATCCACCATTTCCGATTCGCTTTGAAGAACGGAGAACAAGGCCTTGCGTGAGACCGTGCCGTCATAAAAGGCCACGCACCCGGTCGGGGTGGTCTTCGGCGAAGATCCCACCCATCGGCAACCCTCAAAGCTTGAAGCATTCACCAGAAATCGATGCTTGCCTGAAGACCATGAGCCATGCCAACGCTCATTCAAACTCTGCGCGGCCACAGGTAGACCAAGCGCCCAGAAGGCCACCACCCAAAAGGCTGTCGATAGTCTGGGATTTCTCATCATGTGCATCACCTTATCGCCGGGCCGTGGCTGCCACCACCGCCTCTACTTCGAAGAGAAAGTCTTCCTTGACCAGGCGGTCGATCACAAAAATAGTGTTGGGAGGAAACAGGGGTCCGGCAAACAACTTGGGAAACAGCTCTGCACGCAGCCTCATGAATTTCTCTATGTCCTGCGAGTGAACGAACAAGGTGGTGAACTTCACCACGCTGTTGAAGTCCTCGCCTAGCCCCGCGAGTACATCCTTGAGATTGCTGAACACCTGGTGGAACTGGGCTTCAAAGTCGTTCTTGCCGACCACAGATCCGTCGCGCGCCACAGCCAACTGACCGGCCACGTGATACATCGCCGTACCCGCAGGCACTCGGGTGACGTGCGAATACAGGCCCTGCGCAGGTCCGGTTCCTTCTGGATTCAGGTATTGAATACGATCTTGCATTTGCACGTCTCTCTCCTCAGGTTTAAGTGAATACGCCTTGAAAAAATAGCCGAGCCTGAAGCGATGGGAGGTCGATCGACAAGTGAATCAAAGCGAAGTCCCAATCGCAGGCCGCAAGCGAACAGTCTACATTTCGCCAGGACATTCGGCCAGTGGCGCCCCATTTGAGTGCCACATGAATTTACCGGGCAACTTCATGAACACTCTAATTCTGATATCGGTGGACAACGGGGCGTACAAGTCTTTTCGTAAGGGAAATCCACTGATAAGTTTCCCTTCGCCGCGAACAGCATTTGCTATAGACTGGGATTGGGTGAGGATCATCACTGCGCAAAGCAGTTTCTAATGAAAAAACGGAGGGTCAATAATGGCGCGTAAATGCATGCAGGGCTTTGTCCGTCACTTCGTGACAGGCGTTTTTTCCCTTTTCATGGCGGGACTGGCGGCAGCACAAGCCTGGCCGGCCAAGCCGATACGAATCGTCGTGCCCTTCCCGCCCGGTGATTCAGGCGATGTGCTTAGTCGGCTGATTGCCCCGCGTCTAGCCGAGCGCCTGGGTCAGCCGGTCATCGTCGAGAACCGGCCCGGAGCCGCGGGTACGATCGGTATGGAGTACATCGCCAAATCGGCGCCTGATGGGTACACCATAGGGGCAGGCCAGAACGGCACACTTGCGGTGATTCCAAACACCCGCAAGCAGGTGAACTACAACCCGCTCAAAGATTTCGAGTTTATCGCTGCAGCATCGGCGGGCTATATGGGCATCGTCGCCTCGCCCAATGCGCCGTTCAATACTTTCCCTGAGATGGTGGCTTGGGCGCGGGCCAACCCCGGCAAGCTGACCGTGGCAAGCAACGGCGACGGTGGGTTCCCACACCTGAATTTTGAGCAGATCCGTCTGTCGTCGAACTTCACCTTCACCCACGTTCCGTTTGCGGGCGGCGGTGGGCCTATCCTCACTGCGGTGGCTGGTGGACAGGTTATGGCCGCAGTAGGTGCCACAGGCAGCCAGGCCGGGCTGATCCGCGGCGGCAAGATCCGCTTGATCGCGGTGACCAGCCCCAAGCGCTTACCAAGCTTTCCCGATGTACCCACGGTCAGTGAGACATTGCCCGGCTTTGAGGCGAGCGGCTGGTTTGGATTTGTCGCGCCGGCAGGTGTGCCGCGCCCCATCATCGTGCGACTCAACGAAGAGATCAACCGCGCCCTCAACCTTCCAGAGGTACGCGAGAGGCTTATGACCACCGGTCTGGATGTAGGGTCCTTCCCGCCGGAATTCTGGGCGGAGCACATACGCAGCGAGCATGCCAAGTATGCGCGAGTGGTAAAGGCCATCGGTTTCCAGCCTGAGTAAGCAGCGACATGAGGAATCGTCATGAGTGAACCATCCCCCATCGCCCCGGCCCGCACCTGGCCCGAACTGCGAGATGAGGTTTTGCGGCGAGTCGACCGTAACGCCTACCCTCTCACCGGCATGAAGCCGGAGGATGTGCGCGAGATTCTTGCAGGTATAGACAGTCTGGACAGAGACGCCTGGGGGCGTGCGTGGAGCGCGATGGGTGAACGCTATCAGCAGCAGGCTCAGGCTGCCGAGGTCGCCGGCGACCGCAAGACGGCCGCTGAGGCGTGGCTGATGGCTTTTCGCTATCAGGCGTTTGGCGGATGGCCGGTGCAAAACTCAGTTGAGAAGAAGCGGTCCTTCGAGCGCAGTGTCATAAGCTTTCGGCGGCATGCCGCACTGGCCGATCCACCCATCGAGGCGGTGAGTTTCCCGATCGCAGAGGGGCCAGTGCATGCTTTTCTTGCACTTCCTAGTGGCCCTCGTCCGGTGCCGGTGGTGATTGCCATTGGGGGACTCGATAGCTACAAAGAGTATTGGGGTGAGCGTGTCACGCCTTTCTTAGAGGCCGGACTCGGGGTGCTTTGCATGGACATGCCCGGCACAGGTGAATCGCCCATTCGTGCCGATGCCGGTTCCGAAGTGATGTATTCGGCAGCCATCGACTATCTTCATACCAGGCCTGAGGTAGACCGTGACCGCATAGCCATTCTTGGCGTGAGCTTCGGCGCGCACTGGAGCACAGTGACCGCGTTCAGAGAGTGTGACCGGCTGCGCGCGGCGGTGTACTGGGGTGGCCCTCTGAATCGGGCTTTTCAGCGGGAGTGGCAGATCAAGGCTCTGGGTACTCGAGAGTATCTTTTCGATCTGTTCCCGGCACGGGCAGCCATCTACGGACTTGAAACTCTTGAGGAGTTTTTGCAGTTCGGTCCTCGCCTGTCGCTGGAATCGCGTGGCGTGATTGGCAAGCCCACCCCGCCCATGTTGCTAGTAAATGGCGAACATGACTCACAGGTTCCCATCGACGATCTGCTTCTGCTTTTGCGCAACGGATCGCCCAAGGATGCCTGGGTCAACCCTGAAGGCGCTCATATCGGCCGCAGTGCGCAATGGCCTGACTCGCGCATCCTCACCGAGGTGGTCTTGGCTTGGTTGGTCAGACAGCTCAAGTGACTCCCTCTCGTGGGAATGTTGAGCCCAGTGGCCGCCGATTGATCTTGCGGTCGGCTCAATCGCCAATGACGGGCAGAAAAAGTCGTGAGGGCCGCCGGGCATCGTGATACAGGGTGTCGGCGCCGACCTTCCAGGGTGCGTACTCGTGGGGGAATACGTATTCGGTGACGGTCGAATCCCCGTTGGCCACTTCGAGCCGGATCCGGCTCCCCTTGCTGAAGCGATGTCCAGCAGGCATCACCGCAATCTCGAGGCGATAGATCTGTCCCGGCACTAGTTTTTCCGGCTTGGCATGGGTGTAAAACGGAGCGTAGCGAGTCGATTGCTTGGGGTCGAGTGCCCGGTGTGAGGCTCGCAGCCATCCCTTCGTCACGATCTGGTAACGCGGGTTCAGCCCCTTGGCACGTTCATCAGCCGGCTGGGGATACTGCTCCGACAGTTTGACAATGAAGTCAGTGTCGGTGTTGGAGGAGGCCATCCAAAGCTCCAGCTTAATCGGGCCGGCAATTTCCAGGTCGCGCTTGAGCGGCGCACTGGTGAAAGTGAGAACACGGCGCGCCGGATCGGGACGACCATCAGGGCCGTTGCCTACCACGCCCATACGCCAGCCAGCATCCGGGTAATGGAAGACCGTCGTTTTTTCTTTGGCACGAGGTGCCTCGGTAGACAGGCCTCCATCGTTAAGCGAAGTCACGCTGCCCTGACCCTTGGCGCGCAGGTGCCAAGCTTGGTACTTGGCCTCCCGTGGAGGCCAAGTGCGCGCCGTACGGGTTAGACCGCTTGAGCCGGTCACATACCACCGGACAGCTGGTTCTTTGTCCCAGGTAGTCGTCTTGTCCTTAAGCCAGCGGTCATAAAAAGGCAGCAGCCATTTTTCATGGAAGCCGATGCTTGAAAAGTCCTGAACCGCCTCATGCACATTAGCGGATCCGAACACCAGTAGTTTTTTAGCCCCTCCGTAGCGCTGGAACCCTACGATATTGCCGTTGAGGTGCAGGTCTACCTTTCTCCACACACCGATGGAATAGGCTGGAACCCGGGCGCGGTGAAGTTTTTCAATCGCAGCACGTTCCTTCCAGAAGGCATCGTAAGTCGGGTGCTCTCGGACTGCCTTGGGATAGTCCCATTCGAGGATGCGAGAAGGGCCCTGGGCCGGCGCAGCGTTAACGATCCGCGCATTCTGATTGAACCATATCGTCACGAACTCGCCCGGGATGCCCCCCTGATAAGCCGAGTTGCGGTAGGTGTCCACATTACCGTCATAGGGCGCGATACATGCTAATCCCTTCGGATTCAGGCCAGCGACGGCCCATTGCATGCGCGCGTAGTAGGACTGGCCAATGCCGCCGACTCTGCCGTTGGACCATTTTTGTCGCGCCACCCATTCGATTACCTCGGCCACATCCTTCTGCTCGTCGGCGCACATGTACCGGAATACACCCCCTGAGCGCCCCGAGCCCCGCACATCCATGTGCACGAAGGCATAGCCTTGCGCCAGGTACCACTCGATTGGGCCGGTCTCACGCCACAGAAAAATTGGCAGGGCCGGCGCGATGTTGTTGTCGAATCGATAGGGGGAGGCTGCAAACAAGGTGGGCAGACGGCCAGAACCGGCTCGCCCTTCCGGCAAATAGATCGCCGCAGCGATCCTGACCCCATCGCGCATTCGGATTGAGACAATGCGTGTAGGCTGAAGCGGTGCACCAAGGTGATGGCTCATTGCGACATTTCCTCCCGAAGTGAAACCGATTATGCATAGAAGCAAACAAAAAGATAGGGGATAACGGGAGCTTGACTTAAAGATTCAGGCCAAACGGTGTCGCCTGAGCGATATCAGGTCGGTCATACTGAGTAGCTGTCCAAGTTGAAGATTTCAAACAGAGGAGTTTGTGTCATGCGGTCCCCAAGTTTTTTCCTTAAGAGTCGAGCGCTTGTAATCACGCTGGTTGCACTTGCGGTCCCTGTGGCATTTGCCGCAGGTGATGATGCAAGCTCTCCCCCTCCACCGACACCCACCTTGCGCTGTCCCGACGGGCAAATCCACGACAAGAAAACGGGCAAGTGTGTTCCGGCGAAGACAAGCTCGCTGGATGACAGGGATCGCTATCAAGCCGTCCGCGAGCTGGCCTATGCAGAGCGATACGCCGCCGCGTCGCTGGTGCTGGACGCCATGACGGATCAACTTGACGATCGCGTGCTGACCTATCGTGGCTTCTTGATGCGGAAAACCGGGCGACTCGATCAGGCACTTGCCTATTACCGGTCGGCTGTTGAACGGAACCCCAACAATCTTCTGGTGCGCTCCTACATGGGCCAGGGCTTCGTTGAATCAGGTGACCTTGCCGCCGCCCGACGACAGCATGAGGAAATTCTCACAAGAGGTGGTAGGGGAACCTGGGCGGAAGTGTCATTGAGAGATGCCCTTGCAAGCGGCCGGACCTACCGGTACTAGCCGGAGCGGTCACTCAGAACCCGTTGAAGATCGACAGGTCAGCTAGCGGCTCCGCAGGGATTGCTTAAAAAACTCGCTCAGTTTTCTGACCCCCTGTTTTGGGTGGGGTCGGAAATTTCAACCGGCGTTCTGCTCATATCGTCGGCGAGCATTGTTGATGCCTTGAATCGGACGGGAGTAAATGCAGCCATGGTATCCTGCCGGCCGGGTGTCACATGTGTCGAGTCCTTGTGGCAGGTTGGGTGAAGGTCGGGCCGCCTCACTGATCGGCTTCTTGCCGAAAAGTGGAGCTTTTCGTGACCCATTCCTACCTACCCTGGATCGCCGCCGGCCTTTTCGCCATAGCGGTGATACACACCTTTAGCACCAAGTTTTTCGAGCATCTGGCCCACACGCATCCGCGGCATGCCGGCGTCTGGCACCTGCTGGGCGAGGTGGAGGTTGTTTTTGGCTTTTGGGCCATGGTGCTGGCGGCTACCATGTTCTTCATGTTGGGCAAGGGCCCCACACTGGAGTACCTGGAATCACGCAACTTCACTGAGCCGCTCTTCGTTTTCGCCATCATGGTGGTCGCAGGCACGCGCCCGATCCTGCAAGCATGCGGTGTATTGGTGCAACAGGTCGCGCGGATCACGCCCTTGCCTACTGCGCTGGTGAACTACTTCCTGTTGTTAGCGATCGTCCCGCTGCTCGGGTCCTTGATCACCGAACCGGCTGCCATGACCTTGGCCGCGCTAATGCTGCGCGATTCGGTGTTCTCTCAGGCGGTCAGCGAGCGACTCAAGTACGCCACGCTGGGAGCGCTGTTCGTGAATATCTCCATCGGCGGCACGCTGACGCCATTTGCCGCGCCACCGGTCTTAATGGTGGCTGCCACCTGGCAGTGGGATCTGATGTTCATGCTGCAAACCTTCGGATGGAAAGCGGCCATCGCAGTGACGGTCAATGCAGCTTGTCTAACGCTCTTGATGCGCCGGGAACTTGTGGGCTTGGGTGACCCACCCGTGGCTCGCATGACGGTCCCACCCGTGATGGTGGCAGTACACCTAGCTTTCCTTCTGGGCGTGGTTCTATTCGCGCACCACCCGGTGGTGTTCATGGGCCTGCT
>JBEIHE010000057.1:0-19505 GCA_040381515.1 Polaromonas sp. | reverse complement strand
TGGCGATGGGTTTTGTCAATCCGCTGGCCACTGTGCTTGAGGCTTTCGGCCTTGAGAAGGACGCGCGTGGCAATGCCAAGGCCAGCACCGACTTCAACGGCGGTTATGCGACCAATGTGCCCAAGGTCTTCGCCGCCGGCGATGTGCGGCGCGGTCAGTCTCTGGTGGTGTGGGCGATTCGTGAAGGACGCCAGGCGGCCAGGGCTGTGGATGAATTCTTGATGGGCTATACCGATCTTCCGCGCTGATCCAGCAAGTTTTATGTCTGAATCTCCTACGGGTTCCGAGGCGCTGGTTCAATTCAGGGAGGTTACCTTCGCCTACCCTGGTGCCGGACCCGAGCGGGTGATTCTGGATCGGATGAGCTTGAATATCCCTAGAGGCAAGGTCACGGCTTTGATGGGGGCTTCAGGGGGGGGCAAGACCACGGTCTTGCGTCTGATTGGGGGCCAGCAGCACGCCAGCTCGGGTGAAGTTCTATTTGACGGTCAGGACATCGCTCGCATGGACCGTACGGGCCTGTATCTCATGCGGCGGCGCATGGGCATGCTGTTTCAGTTCGGGGCTCTTTTTACTGACCTGAGCGTGTTTGACAACGTGGCCTTTCCCCTGAGAGAGCACACGCGTCTGAGCCCGGCCCTGATTCGTGACATCGTCTTGATGAAGCTTGACGCGGTGGGGCTCCGAGGGGCCCGCGAGCTGATGCCTTCGCAGATCTCCGGTGGCATGGCCCGGCGCGTGGCGCTGGCCCGCGCCATTGCGCTTGATCCTGAATTGATCATGTATGACGAGCCCTTTGCTGGCCTCGACCCGATTTCCCTGGGTACGGCAGCGCAGCTGATCCGTCAGCTCAATGACACCCTCGGGATTACCACTGTCGTGGTGTCCCACGATCTGGAGGAGACCTTCCGCATCGCAGATCGGGTGGTGATTCTGGCCAACGGCGCGATCGCGGCCGAGGGGACACCCGAGGAGGTCATGCACTCGACCGATCCGCTCGTGCGTCAGTTCGTGCATGCTCAGAGTCAGGGACCGGTAAAGTTTCACTATCCGGCCCAGCCGGTCGAGGATGACTTTGGTCCGGCCGCCGTGGGTACGGGTGTGAATGGGAAGGTGCGGCGATGAGTGAGCGGCGCGCGATGCGGTGGCTGTCGGCCATTGGATTTGCCACTCGGACAAAGCTGGCCGATTGGGGGCATGCGACCCGTCTTTTTATACGGCTTTTTGCGCTTTCGGGGCCCACGCTGCGGCGTTTCGGCCTGGTGCGCGACCAGATCTTTTTTTTGGGCAATCATTCCCTGGCCATCATTACGGTTTCCGGGCTCTTTGTTGGCTTTGTTCTTGGCCTTCAGGGCTACTACACCTTGCAGCGGTATGGGTCTGCCGAAGCCCTGGGCCTCTTGGTCGCTCTCAGTTTGGTCCGTGAATTGGGACCGGTGGTCACCGCCTTGCTCTTTGCCGGTCGGGCCGGTACTGCCTTGACCGCTGAAATTGGTCTGATGAAGGCGGGGGAGCAACTGTCGGCCATGGAAATGATGGCGGTTGACCCGGTTCGGCGCATTCTGGCGCCCCGGTTATGGGGTGGGGTTATCGCCATGCCTTTGTTGGCGGCGGTGTTCAGCGCGGTGGGTATCCTGGGCGGTTGGTTGGTCGGCGTCGTCATGATTGGCGTCGATCCCGGTTCGTTCTGGAGCCAGATGCAGGCCGGTGTCGACGCCCTGCGCGACGTGGGCAATGGCGTGCTCAAGAGCATGGTTTTTGGCGTGACGGTGACCTTTGTTGCTCTTTATCAGGGCTACGAAGCGCAGGCCACCCCGGAGGGGGTGGCTCGAGCGACGACCCGTACAGTGGTGCAGGCCTCCCTTGCGGTTCTCGGGCTCGACTTCCTGCTGACGGCCGCCATGTTCAGCATTTAGTTTGGTCTTTCTTCTAATCGGGTTTGGGCTCGATCAGACATGAGAAAATAACGTCGTCTCGTTATTTCGCCCGGTTTTGTCAGCCCCGGCTGTCTGACAGCCGTTGTGGGCGTGTGAACGGACCCTTTGGAAGATCCCTATGCAACGCTCCAGCAAGGACCCCTGGGTGGGCCTTTTCGTCGTCATTGGTGCTGCAGCACTGCTTTTCCTGTCTTTGAAGGCAGCCAATCTGCTCACGCTCAGTTGGGCCGATAACACCTATCCCGTCCAGGCCCGCTTTGACAACATCGGAGGGCTCAAGCCCCGGGCGGCGGTCAAGAGCGCCGGCGTGGTGGTCGGCCGGGTTGAGTCGATTTCGTTTGACGACAACAACTACCAGGCCAGCGTGCGCCTGGCGCTGGATCGTCGATATGTGTTTCCCAAGGACAGCTCTCTGAAGATCCTTACCAGTGGACTGCTCGGGGAGCAGTACATCGGGATCGAGGCGGGCGCGGCTGACAAGAACCTGATGGCTGGGGATGTGATCACCACGACCCAGTCCGCGGTGGTTCTGGAGAACTTGATCAGTCAGTTCCTCTACAGCAAGGCCGCCGAGCCGCCGGCGGCGCCTGGAGCCAAGCCGTGAGCAGGTTCTGTAGTCGACGGATCTTGCTCGGCCTGATGCTGGCCGTGCAATTGATGCTGGTCGGTTGCGCAACGGTTTCTGGCCCGCATGCCGATCCTCGGGATCCTTGGGAGGGTTATAACCGGCAGGTTTGGCGCTTCAATGAAGCCGTTGACGAGGCGGTTCTCAAGCCGGTGGCGCGAGGCTACAAAGCAGTGATGCCGGAGTGGGTGCGCACGGGGGTGAATAATTTCTTCGGCAATCTGTCGGATGTGTGGTCCCTGGTCAACAATGTCTTGCAGCTCAAACCGGCGGAGTCGGTCGAAATGACGGCGCGGGTCGGTCTCAATTCGACCGTGGGCTTGCTCGGTCTGGTCGATGTGGCTTCGGGCGTTGGTCTACAACGTCGCCGTGAGGACTTCGGTCACACTTTGGGCCGGTGGGGCATGCCGACCGGCCCCTATTTGGTTTTGCCCCTTCTTGGCCCCTCGACGCTTCGGGACACGGCCGCCTTGCCGGTCGACATGAAGGGCGATCTGCTGGGCCAGGTGCAGGACAGTTCGGCGCGTATCGGATTGGGTCTGACTCGCGTGGTAGACCAGCGCGCCAACCTCCTGGAGGCCAGTCGGGTGCTCGACCAGGTGGCGCTGGACCGTTACACCTTCGTTCGTGATGCGTACCTGCAACGCCGGCGGGGTTCGGCAGAGCCCCCACCGAAGTCTTCTGAGCCTGAGGAGCGCTACGATCTACCCGAGGTCTCCGCTCCGGCTCGTTGAGCCCCAATGCGTCTGCCGCGTCAATTTCTTGGAATCTGCCCATGCCCTTCTCCAAATCCATCTCGCCTACTCGCCGGCTGCTCATCTTCGGCTTGGGTTCGATGTCGATGGTCGGTGCGCTGGCCCAGGCCGAGGAGGGACCTGACCAGCTCATTCGCCGTCTCTCGCAGGATGTACTGGAGACCATTCGCAAGGACAAAGAGGTTCAGGCTGGAGACGTTCGCAAGGTCACGGCCTTCGTCGACACCAAGCTCATGCCTCACGTCAACTTCACTCGCATGACGGCCTCGGCTGTGGGACGCAGCTGGCGGCAGGCTTCTCCCGAGCAGCAAAAGCGTTTGCAGGAGGAATTCAAGACCCTTCTGGTCCGCACGTACGCCGGTGCTATCAGCCAGGTCAAGGACCAAACGGTCGCCGTGAAACCGCTGCGCGCCAGTGCGGGTGACACCGAGGTGATCGTGCGCTCGGAAGTGGTCGGGCGGGGCGATCCCATACAGTTGGACTATCGGATGGAAAAGGCCGCATCGGGCTGGCGTATTTACGATCTCAATGTGTTGGGGGTTTGGCTGGTTGAAAACTACCGCACGCAATTTGCCCAGGAAATCTCGGCGCGGGGGATTGACGGACTGATTGCGTCTCTGGCCGAGCGCAACAGGGTTGCGACGATGGCGGCCAAGCGCAGCTGAGCACGCCTATGAGTGATATCGGGGCTTCTGATGCCTTGGCCGAGCAGGCGCACCAATTGCGACTGCCTGCGGTCTTGACGCACGACCGAGCTGACGCTTGTGCAGCCGCGCTGCGCAGGGCGCTTGCCTTGAGTCGGAAGATGGCCTTGGTGGTCCGGGTCGATGCCGGTGCCCTGCAGCAGTTCGATTCCTCAGCTTTGGCGGTGCTTCTCGATTGCCGACGTGCTGCCGTTGCCATGGGGATGAGTTTCAGGGTGGACCATTTGCCCCCTCGTTTGCGACAGCTCGCTGGGCTCTACGGCGTTTCCGATTTGCTGTCAGCCGCCTGAGCAAGCATCTGCTCTGCGGCTCAGGGGCAGCTTTCCGGGGCGCCCTAAAATAACGTCTTTCATGCCCGCGATTTCCTTCCAGTCGGTTTCCAAGCAGTTTCGATCACGCGGTGGCGGGGCGGGCAGCGGGGTGCAGGCCCTCGATCGAGTCAGTTTTGATATCGAGGAGGGAGAGTTCTTTGGCTTGCTCGGTCCCAACGGCGCAGGCAAGACCACCCTGATCAGCATTTTGGCCGGTCTTTCGCGTCCGTCGGCCGGTTCCGTGCGGGTGCATGGATTTGATGTAGTCCTCGATTTTGCGCAAGCCCGGCGGCGTCTGGGCGTGGTTCCCCAGGAATTGGTGTTCGACCCCTTTTTTACCGTGAGGGAGACCTTGCGCATCCAGTCGGGATACTTTGGCGTCACCGGCAACGAGGCGTGGATTGATGAGTTGCTGGAAAGTCTGGGCTTGGCCGACAAGGCTGGCGCCAATATGCGGCAATTGTCCGGTGGTATGAAGCGGCGTGTGCTGGTGGCCCAGGCTCTGGTGCACAAGCCCCCGGTGATCGTGCTCGATGAGCCCACCGCTGGTGTGGATGTCGAACTGCGACAGACCCTGTGGCAGTTCATCGCCCGCCTCAACCGCGAGGGCAGCACGGTTTTGCTGACCACGCATTACCTGGAGGAAGCCGAAGCCTTGTGCAACCGAATTGCCATGCTCAAGGGCGGGCAAGTGGTGGCCCTGTCCTCCACCTCCGATTTGCTCAAGGCCGCATCCTCCAACGTCCTGCGCTTCAAGCTCGATCAAGCGTTGCCCGCCGAACTGGCCGCCAAGGCCCGAGTGACCGGCCGGGTGGTTCAGCTGCCCGCTCATGATGCGCGCGAGATCGAGGGCCATTTGGCCGTGCTCAGGCAGGCTGGACTTCAGGCGCAGGATGTGGAGATCCGCAAGGCCGATCTGGAAGATGTGTTTCTGGAGGTCATGAGTGGGCAGGCCGTCCAAAACCGGCCGGCGGAGCTGCGATGACGGGCTGGTGGACCCTGCTCTACAAGGAGGTGCTGCGCTTCTGGCGCGTGGCCTTCCAGACGGTGGCCGCGCCCGTGCTCACCGCGTTGATGTATCTGCTGATTTTTGGCCATGTGCTCGAAGACCGGGTGCAGGTCTATCCGGGGGTTGGCTATACCGACTTTCTGATTCCGGGTCTGGTGATGATGAGTGTGTTGCAAAACGCCTTTGCCAACAGCTCCTCCTCACTCATTCAAAGCAAGATGATGGGCAATTTGGTCTTCATCCTGCTGACCCCTTTGTCGCCCTGGCACTGGTTCTGCGCTTATATGCTTTCCTCGGTTCTCCGGGGGCTGGCCGTGGGTCTGGGCGTGCTGTTGGTGACGGTCTGGTTCTCCGATCTGCCCTGGGCAGCGCCACTGTGGATTTTGGTTTTTGGCCTGTTGGGTGCTGGCCTGCTGGCGGCCATGGGCATCATTGCGGGCTTGTGGTCCGAAAAATTTGATCAGATGGCCGCTTTTCAGAACTTCGTCATCATGCCCATGACTTTCCTCTCTGGCGTCTTTTATTCGATTCATTCCCTGCCTGACTTCTGGCAGTCCGCCAGCCATCTCAACCCGTTTTTCTACATGATTGATGGTTTCCGTTATGGCTTTTTGGGCCACAGCGATGTCTCGCCCTGGCTTAGCCTGGGCCTGGTCGCAACGGCGTGGCTGGGGGTCAGCGCGGTGGCTTTGCACTTGCTTCGCATTGGTTACAAGATCAGAGGTTGAAATTCCATGACGGCTGAACAGCTCAAGGCCTTGATTGCCCAAAACCTCCACTGCTCCCACCTGACCGTCGAGGGTGACGGACGGCACTGGTCGGCCGTCGTGGTGTCGAGCGAATTTGAAGGCCGTCGTCCGGTCTGGCGCCACCAGAGGGTCTACGCCACCTTGGGTCAGCGCATGCAAACCGATGAAGTGCATGCCCTGTCGATGAAAACCTATACGCCGGACGAATGGGCCGCGCAGGACGGGCGCTGAATGGACAAGCTCCTCATACGCGGCGGGCGCAGCCTGTCGGGCTCAGTGGACATCGCCGGGGCCAAGAATGCAGCCTTGCCGGAGCTGTGCGCGGCCCTGCTGACTGCGGAGCCTGTAGTCTTGTCCAATGTGCCACGGCTGCAGGACGTGGTGACCATGCTCAAGCTGATCGGCAACATGGGGGTGGCTGCAGCCCGCGACAGTCATGATCCTTCGGTGGTACGCATCGACGCCTCCGGGCTTGATAAACCCGAGGCGCCTTATGAATTGGTCAAGACCATGCGGGCTTCGGTGCTTGCGCTCGGGCCCTTGCTGGCGCGCTTCGGTCGCGCCACCGTGTCCTTGCCCGGCGGCTGTGCGATTGGTTCGCGACCGGTCGACCAGCATATTCGGGGCTTGCAGGCCATGGGCGCTGACATTCGGGTCGAGCATGGTTATATGGTGGCCAGTCTGGCCGGTGGCCGCAGTCGATTGCGCGGGGCACGCATCACCACCGACATGATCACCGTCACTGGTACGGAAAATTTTCTGATGGCCGCCTGTCTGGCCGAGGGAGAGACGGTGCTGGAGAACGCGGCGCAGGAGCCCGAGGTGACCGATCTGGCCGAGATGCTGATCCGCATGGGCGCGCAGATTGAGGGGCATGGCACCAGCAAGATTCGTATCCGGGGCGTATCGCAGTTACGCGGCTGTTCGCATGAGGTGGTGCCTGACCGTATCGAAGCGGGCACCTTTCTGTGTGCAGTGGCCGCTGCCGGTGGTGACGTGGTGCTGCGCAAAGGCCGTGCGGACCATCTGGAGGCGGTTATTGAAAAGTTGCAGGCCGCTGGCGCGCAGATCGAGGCTGGCGAGGGCTTCATTCGCATCCGCAGCCAGGGCCGCTTGAAGGCTCAGAGTTTCCGCACCACCGAGTATCCGGGATTCCCCACCGATATGCAGGCACAGTTCATGGCGCTCAACCTGATCGCCAGCGGCAGCAGCCGGGTCACCGAGACCATCTTTGAGAACCGCTTCATGCATGTCAATGAAATGATGCGCTTGGGTGCCAATGTCCAGATTGATGGCAAGGTGGCCCTGATCGAGGGCGTTGAGCGCTTGTCAGGCGCCACTGTCATGGCCACCGATCTGCGCGCCTCGGCCAGCCTGGTGATCGCCGGTCTGGTGGCGCAGGGGCAGACCGTAGTCGACCGTATCTATCACCTCGATCGCGGCTACGATCGCATGGAGGTCAAGTTGCGTGCCCTGGGGGCCGATATTGAGAGGGTTCAATGACGACGAGGGCTGAAAGTTCGAGTCAGGGCCGCTCGGGCCGGCGCGGTTGCGGTCCGATCCTGGCTGCGGTGCGAAAGGGTGGGACATGATCACGTTGGCGTTGTCCAAGGGGCGCATCTATGACGAGACGCAGCCGCTTCTGCGGGCCGCAGGCATCGAGGTAATGGACGACCCCGAGACCTCTCGCAAGCTGATTTTGGCCACCAATCGCAGCGATCTGCGGGTGGTGCTGGTGCGTGCCACCGATGTGCCGACCTACGTCCAGTATGGTGGCGCCGACCTCGGTGTGGTCGGCAAGGACACCTTGCTTGAGTCGGGTGGAGAGGGCCTGTATCAGCCCCTGGATTTGGGCATTGCGCGCTGCCGTGTCAGTGTTGCGGTCCGGCAGGGGTTTGACTATGCCGCCGCGGTGCGTCAAGGCGCCCGGCTGAAGGTGGCGACCAAGTATGTTTCGATGGCCCGTGATTTTTTTGCGGCCAAAGGAGTCCATGTCGACCTGATCAAACTCTATGGCAGCATGGAGTTGGCCCCTTTGACCGGGCTAGCCGATGCGATTGTGGATCTGGTCTCCACCGGCAGTACGCTGAGGGCCAATCAATTGGTCGAGGTCGAGCGCATCATGGACATCAGTGCACGGCTAGTGGTCAACCAGACGGCGCTCAAGCTCAAGCAGGCGCCGATTCGCGCCTTGATTGATGCCCTGGCGGCAGCAACCGAGGGACGCCCATCATGAGTCTGAAGGCCGCGCCGCTTCGCCTGAGCACGGCCGACGCCGGTTTTGAGGCTGCGTTCGCGCAGCGCCTGCACTGGTCGGCCGATACCGATCAGGCCATTGAGCAGCGTGTGGCAGACATTCTGGCTGATGTTCGCAAGCGTGGCGACGAGGCGGTGCTTGAATACACCCGTCGCTTTGATGGCCTGAGCGTCTCTCAAATGGCGGATCTTGAAATTTCCCCTGATGAGTTTCGCCGCGCTTTTGAGTCGATCACCGAGGCGCAGCAGCGTGCACTGCAGGAGGCCGCTGACCGGGTTCGTCGCTACCACGAGGCCCAAAAGCAGGCCAGCGGCCAGAGTTGGAGCTATCGTGATGAAGACGGCAATCTGCTGGGGCAGAAGGTTACGGCGCTGGACCGGGCGGGCATTTATGTGCCCGGCGGCAAGGCCGCTTATCCCTCCAGCCTGCTCATGAATGCGGTGCCAGCCCATGTGGCCGGCGTGCGCGAGATCATCATGGTCGTGCCCACGCCGGTTCGCGGCAGCCTGGCCTCTGGCGGGGCCGGCGATACCGGCGCCGCGCATGCCGCCCGCAATCCCCTGGTACTGGCGGCTGCGCATGTGGCCGGCGTCAGCCGGGCTTACACCATTGGTGGGGCGCAGGCGGTAGCCGCGCTGGCATACGGGACCGCCACTATTGCCAAGGTGGACAAGATCACCGGCCCAGGAAATGCCTACGTGGCCAGCGCCAAGCGCCGGGTTTTCGGCACCGTAGGCATTGACATGATTGCGGGTCCGAGCGAGATCTTGGTGCTGGCCGACGGCAGTACGCCACCCGACTGGGTGGCCATGGATCTGTTTTCGCAGGCCGAGCATGACGAGCTGGCGCAGAGCATCTTGTTGTGCCCTGACAGCGCCTACATAGACGCTGTGCAGGAGGCTATCGATCGCCTGCTGCCCCAGATGCCACGTCGCCAGATCATTGCCACCAGCCTCAATGATCGGGGTGCGCTTATCCTGACCCGGGACATGGAAGAGGCCTGCGAGATCAGCAACCGTATTGCACCCGAGCATCTGGAGATTTCCAGTCACCAGCCGCAGCGCTGGGAGCCACTGCTGCGTCATGCGGGTGCGATTTTCATGGGGGCTTACACCAGCGAGTCCTTGGGCGACTATTGCGCCGGTCCCAACCATGTCCTGCCGACCAGCGGTACCGCCCGCTTTTCCAGTCCGCTGGGGGTCTACGATTTTCAGAAACGCTCCAGCCTGATCGAAGTCAGTGCGGCAGGGGCGCAAACCCTGGGCCGCACCGCGGCCGAGCTGGCCTATGGCGAGGGACTGCAGGCTCATGCGCGCGCAGCCGAATTGCGCCTGCAACCGGTGCCTGCCATGCGGGGGTCGCAATGAGCGACACGCTGCATCCGCGTCTGGCCAGCCGGATCCGGCAGGATGTGCAGTCCATGCAGGCCTATGCGATCCAGGATTCAGCTGGACTGATCAAGCTTGATGCGATGGAAAACCCGCATCGCTTGCCAGCGCCATTGCAGGAGGCCTTGGGACGGCGGCTGGGCCAACTGGCAATCAATCGCTACCCTGATGGTCGGGTTAATGAACTGCGGCGGGCGCTGGCCGAGCATGCGGCCATGCCCGCTGGTTTCGACCTTATGCTCGGCAATGGCTCAGATGAGCTGATTTCATTGCTGGCCATGGCCTGCGATTTACCCGGCGCCACCGTTTTGGCCCCGGTCCCGGGCTTTGTGATGTACGCCATGAGCGCACAACTGCAGGGTTTGCGCTTTGTGGGGGTGCCCTTGAGGGCCGACTTTGAACTCGATGTACCGGCCCTGCTGGCCGCCATTCAGACGCATCGTCCGGCCCTGGTCTATCTGGCCTATCCCAACAACCCCACCGCCAATCTCTGGGACGATGCAGCGATGACCTCGGTGATCGAGGCCGCTCGCGCACAGGACGCCCTGGTGGTGATGGACGAGGCTTACCAGCCCTTTGCCGGACGCAGCTTTCTCGATCGGATGGCCGCTTATGACCATGTGCTGCTGATGCGCACGCTGAGCAAATTCGGCCTGGCCGGTGTCCGCCTGGGGTACATGATGGGCCCTAAAGCGTTGATCGCTGAGATCGACAAAGTCCGGCCGCCCTACAACGTCAGCGTGCTCAACTGCGAGTGTGCCTTGTTCGCCTTGGAGCATGCCGATGTCTTTGCCGCCCAGGCGCGTGCCATCGTGGCCGAGCGTGAGCAACTGATCCCGGCCTTGGCCGCTATCGATGGGGTGCAGCCCTTTCGCAGCGACGCCAACATGGTACTGATTCGAATTGCGGGCGAAGGTGACCGCGCCGTTCAGGTCTTTCAGAACCTCAAGGCGCGCGGCGTGCTGGTGAAAAACATTTCTAAAATGCATCCCTTACTTTCCAACTGCCTGCGCCTGACGGTGGGCACTGCCCCGGAAAACCAGCAACTGCTTCAAGCCCTGCGGCAAAGCCTATGAGCCCCTCGTCTCCCCGAACTGCGTCCGTCAGTCGCGTCACCGCCGAAACACGCATCCAGGTGTCCATCAATCTCGATGGCTCCGGGCAGTCCCGCCTGTCCACCGGGATCGGCTTTTTCGATCACATGCTCGATCAGATCGCCCGTCATGGTCTGATTGATCTGGACATTGCGGCCGAAGGCGATTTGCATATCGATGGTCATCACACCGTGGAGGATGTGGGGATTACCTTGGGCCAGGCGCTGACCCAGGCGGTGGGCGACAAGCGTGGCATACGGCGTTACGGCCATGCGTATGTGCCGCTGGACGAGGCGCTGTCTCGGGTGGTGGTCGACTTTTCTGGTCGCCCCGGCCTGCACATGGATGTGCCCTTCCGCAGCGCAGTGATCGGGCAGTTTGACACCCAGCTGACCTACGAGTTCTTTCAGGGTTTGGTCAACCATGCCTTCATTACCGTTCACATTGACAACCTGCGTGGCGACAACGCCCACCACCAGGCCGAGACGGTGTTCAAGGCCTTTGCCCGTGCCCTGCGCATGGCCCTGGAGATTGACCCGCGCGCGGCAGGCTCCATTGCCTCGACCAAGGGCTCCCTCTAATTTCTGAACCCCGACCTGCGGTGTTCCTCTGATGTCTGCCCCTTTTGTTGCGGTGGTCGATTACGGCTCGGGCAATCTGCGGTCGGTCTGGCAGGCGGTCGAACACGCCGCTGTCGGCACCGGCTGGCAGGTGCGGGTGACTTCCGATGCGGCCCACCTTGCCGAGGCTGACCGGGTGATCCTGCCGGGCCAGGGCGCTATGCATGACTGTATGCGGGCGCTGGACGTCTCCGGCCTGCGGCAGGCGGTGTTGCAGGTGGCCGCATCCAGGCCTCTGTTCGGGGTGTGCGTGGGCATGCAGATGCTGCTCGACAGCAGCCAGGAGGGGTTGCAGGGTCGGCCCACGCCCGGCCTCGGACTCATTGCGGGTCAGGTGCGTCGCTTTGAGTTCGAAGGTCGTCTCCAGGCCGATGGCACCCGTCTGAAGGTACCGCAAATGGGCTGGAATCAGGTGACCCAGAACCGGCAGGATACGGGGAAACCCCATGCGCTTTGGGCCGGTGTGCCCGATGGTGCCTGGTTCTACTTTGTGCACAGCTACTACGCCAAACCGTCTGATGCGCGCCACACTGTGGGCGAGGCGGACTACGGCGGGCGCTTTACCGCTGCGGTGGCTAGGGATAATATTTTCGGGACGCAGTTCCACCCTGAAAAAAGCGCCGAGTACGGTTTGGCCCTCTACCGCAACTTTTTGTCCTGGCAGCCCTGAACCCATGGGTTTGCCGCTGTTCACTTCCTTGCGCTACCGCTGCACTGCCGTGTTTGCCTCATCATGCTTCTGATCCCTGCCATTGATCTCAAGGACGGTCAGTGCGTCCGCCTCAAGCAGGGCGATATGGACCAGGTGACTCATTTTGGTGAGGACCCTGCGGCTGTTGCGCGCGATTGGCTCGCGAAGGGCGCACGTCGACTGCACCTGGTCGATCTCAACGGTGCCTTTGCCGGCAAGCCCAAGAACGAACAGGCCATACGCAAGATCCTGCGCGAGGTCGGCAGTGAGATTGACGTTCAACTCGGCGGCGGCATCCGTGATCTGGACACCATCGAGCGCTATCTCGATGCGGGTCTTCGTTACGTCATCATTGGCACGGCGGCGGTCAAGAATCCCGGCTTTTTGCAGGACGCCTGCACCGCCTTTGGCGGTCACATCATTGTGGGACTCGATGCCAAGGACGGCAAGGTGGCCACCGATGGCTGGAGCAAGCTGACCGGCCACGAGGTGGTGGACCTGGCCCGCAAATTTGAGGACTATGGCGTTGAATCGATCATCTACACCGATATCGGCCGTGACGGCATGCTCAGCGGGATCAACATCGAGGCCACCGTCCGCCTGGCCCAGGCCCTCAGTATTCCCGTGATTGCATCGGGCGGCCTGTCGGGCATGAGCGATATCGAGGCCCTGTGTGCCGTCGAAGACGAGGGCATCGAAGCGGTAATTTGCGGCCGCTCCATCTACACTGGCGATCTCGACTTCGTCAAAGCGCAAGAGCGCGCCGACGAACTCGGCCGTTGACCGCCTCGCCTTCCTGACGCTTGGGCACCACCCGTTCGGACGGGCTTATTTCCTTTTTCTCATGCTTGCCAAACGCATCATTGCCTGCCTTGACGTGACTGGAGGACGGGTGGTCAAAGGGGTCAACTTCGTTGAATTGCGCGATGCCGGCGATCCGGTGGAGATTGCTGCGCGTTACAACGAACAGGGAGTTGACGAACTGACCTTCCTCGACATCACCGCCACCAGCGATGACCGGGACCTGATCCTGCCCATCATCGAGGCGGTGGCCTCTCAGGTCTTCATTCCCCTGACGGTCGGTGGCGGCGTGCGCTCGGTCGAGGATGTGCGTCGACTGCTCAATGCCGGTGCGGACAAGACCAGCTTTAATTCGGCTGCCATTGCCCAGCCCCAGCTCATTTCTGATGCAGCCGACAAGTACGGCTCGCAGTGCATTGTGGTGGCCATCGACGCCAAGCAGCGGACGGCCCAAGACCAGCAGCGTATCGATGCCCAGGGGCGGATTGCCGGCCCCGGTTGGGATGTTTACAGCCATGGCGGTCGCAAGAACACCGGTCTCGATGCGGTGGCCTGGGCCACCGAAATGGCGCGGCGCGGGGCGGGCGAGATCCTGTTGACCAGCATGGACCGCGATGGAACGCGCAGCGGCTTTGATCTGGCCCTGACGAGGGCGGTCAGCCAGGCCGTTACCGTGCCGGTGATTGCATCGGGTGGGGCCGGCACTTTGGATCATTTAGCCGATGGAGTTCAGCAGGGCGCAGCCGATGCCGTGCTGGCGGCCAGCATCTTCCACTATGGGCATTTCACCGTCCGTCAGGTCAAGCAGCACATGGCCTCACGCGGGATTACGGTTCGCCTATAAGATCCGACCATGGAATGGCTCGATCAGGTGCAGTGGGATGCTCAGGGGCTGGTGCCCGTCATTGCCCAGGAAGCCTCCTCGGGAGACGTGCTGATGTTCGCCTGGATGAACCGCGAGGCCTTGCAGCGGACAGCCGAACTCGGTCGCGCGGTGTATTTCAGCCGGTCCCGGGAACGACTGTGGTTCAAGGGCGAGGAGTCGGGGCATGTGCAGCAGGTCCACGAGATCAGACTCGACTGCGACCGTGATGTGGTGTTGCTCAAAGTCACCCAGGCCGGGCACGAACCAGGAATCGCCTGCCATACCGGGCGGCACAGTTGTTTCTTTCACCGCCTGCAAGAGGGTCAGTGGCAAGCGGTTGACCCGGTTCTCAAGGACCCTGGACAGATCTACTCCAAATGAACACGAGTTCAAACGATACCCTGGCTCGACTGGCTGCCGTTCTCGACCGTCGCAAACTGGCCAACGGCGGTGATCCGCAGGCCAGTTATGTCGCCCGCCTGTTTGCCCGCGGCCCTGATGCCTTCCTCAAAAAGATCGGCGAAGAAGCCACCGAGGTGGTGATGGCGGCCAAGGACTTGGACCGGGCCGATGTGGCTCAAGCTCGCGAGCGGCTGGTTGGTGAGGTGGCCGACCTTTGGTTTCACACGATGGTGGCTTTGTCGCATTACGGCCTGCAGCCGGCTGATGTACTGGCCGAATTGGAACGGCGGGAAGGTCAGAGCGGGCTGGAAGAAAAAGCCCTGCGCAAGGCACTGGCCCGGGAGGCCGGAGCCGACGGGCACATTCAGGGGTGATGTCCTTGTCCGAATTGACCCCCACCCCTGCTCGACCCCATTCGCCTGGCGAGCGCCTGTTGATGCAGGTGCTTTATGGGCTTCACACCCTCGCCTGGTTCTCCATGGGCACTTTGGCTGTGGTGGCGCTGCTGCTCAACTACATCCGCCGTGGTGACGAGGAGGACGCCCTCTATCGGGCGCACCACCGCTACATGATTTCCACTTTCTGGTGGACGCTGTTGTGGCTGCTATTGCTCTCACCCCTGTGGCTCTTGTTCCTGTTGCCAGGTTGGTTGGCGTATTTTGCGGTCCTGCTGTGGTACCTGTACCGATGCCTCAAGGGCTGGTTGCGATTCAATGCAGATCGCCTGCCTGCTGACTTCCCCCTTGATTCCGCGAGTTCCCCATGAGTGCTTCACCCAACTGCATCTTCTGCAAAATCGTCGCGGGCCAGATCCCCAGCCGCAAGGTCTATGAGGACGATGAAATCTATGCCTTCCACGACATCAATCCCTGGGCGCCGGTGCATTTCCTGATCATTCCTCGCGCCCATATCCCGTCGCTGGCCCAGGTCGGCCCCGAGCATCAGGCCCTGCTTGGCCGGATGATGTGGTTGGCCCCCAGGCTGGCGCTGGAGCAAGGCTGCCGGCCTTATCCCGAGGGGGGGTTTCGGATTCTGACCAATACCGGCGCTGAGGGTGGGCAGGAGGTGCACCATCTGCACTGGCATGTGATGGGGGGCCCCCGCCCTTGGCTGCGCGGATGAGTCGATCAGACCCCTGACCGGGCGAGTACTCGGAGGGGTCAAGGGTCTTTAAGGCCTTCGGGCCTTGTCAGGACCGATAGAATGTTCGCAACAGGCGCGGGTTTTGTCCCAGCGTCTTTCCAGGAGTACAACATGGGTTCGTTTTCCATCTGGCATTGGCTGATCGTTTTGTTGATCGTGGTGATGGTTTTTGGCACCAAAAAACTCAAGAATCTGGGCTCGGATCTGGGCGGTGCGGTCAAGGGCTTCAAGGACGGCATGAAGGACGGCGGAGCCAGCGCCCAGGCGGCCGAAGAGGCTGCCAAGCAACCGGCCGCCCAGGTCACCAATCAGGCGGCAGCCGCGCCGGTTGATGACAAGAACACCATTGACGTTCAGGCCCGGCCCAAGTCCTGATCGGCAGCCAATGGCTGGCTCCTGCCGCGGGCGCTGGTCTACCCAAAATTCCCAATGATTGAGCTGGGCATTTCCAAGATGGCCTTGATCGGCGCCATCGCGCTGATCGTCATCGGTCCCGAGAAGCTACCGCGGGTGGCCCGTACGGTGGGTGCTCTGCTGGGCAAAGCACAACGCTACGTGGCCGACGTCAGGGCCGAGGTCAACCGGTCCATGGAGCTCGATGAACTCAAAAAGATGAAGGATTCGGTGGAGACGGCGGCCCGCGATGTGCAAAGCTCGATGCACAGTACGGCGCAAGATTTTGAGCAGTCCTGGACCGAGGCCACCAGTGCCCTGGAGCAGGCGGCCACGCCTATCGAGATCCCTGAGATGGCGGTCTTCCCCGAATACAAACACCCCGGCAAGAAATGGCGGGTCAAACAGGGCGCCATGCCACAGTGGTACAAGGCTCGGGCTGGTGTGCGGACCCGGGCCCTTTCTGGCGCTGCCCGTGTGGCGCGGTTTCGCCCGCGCTCTTCGGCCCTGGGCTGACTGCCTGCGGCCGATGCCCCATCTCATGCCATGACTGCTCCAAAAGACGACAAGCCCGACGAACTGGCCGGCACCGAGCAGCCCTTCGTGCAGCACCTGATGGAACTGCGCGACCGTCTGATCCGCGCCGTTTTGGCCATCGGCATCATGGCAGCTGTGCTGGCCCTCTATCCGGGACCCAGTGCGCTTTACGACCTGTTGGCCGCTCCTTTGGTGGCCACCCTGCCCCAGGGCGCCACCCTGATCGCCACCAATGTCATTTCACCTTTCATGGTGCCGATCAAGATCTTGTTTCTGTCCGCTTTCATGCTCGCCCTGCCCATCGTGCTTTATCAAGTTTGGGCTTTTGTGGCGCCGGGCCTGTACTCGCATGAAAAGCGATTGGTCATGCCCTTGGTGGTTTCCAGTACCGCGCTTTTTTTCATCGGGGTGGGTTTTTGCTACTTCTTCGTTTTTGGGCAGGTGTTTACTTTCATCCAGAGTTTTGCACCCAAGTCCATTACGGCCGCTCCTGACATCGAGGCCTACCTCAGCTTTGCCATTGGTATGTTCCTGGCTTTCGGGCTGGCTTTCGAGGTGCCGGTGGCGGTGATCGTGCTGGTGCGAATGGGCGTGGTCTCGACCGAGCAGCTGCGTCAGTGGCGCGGCTATTTCTGGGTGGGCGCCGCGGTCGTTACCGCCATGGTGACCCCGCCCGATGCGGGATCGATGATCATGCTGCTGGCCGTGGTGGGCGCCCTTTATGAAGTAGGCATCGTGGCTGCGCAGGTGTTCGTCAAGCACACCAAGCCGACCGAAGAGCCAGCATCGCAGCAGAGCGAGGCAGGCCGCGACTCGGCCCCACCGTAATCGGCCCGAACTGCGATCGGCTAGCGGGCCACTTTGGGCGTGGGCCGGATGCCCGGGGTGATGGTCATGTCGATCTGGCCGTTGCTGCGAGACAAGCCGAGGCGGGCGGGTTCGCCGGGCTTGAGGGCCGCCACCGCAGTGAGCAGTTCGGAGACGTTGCGGACGGGCCTGCCGGCCACCGAGGTGATCACATCTCCGGGCTTGATGCCCGCCTGGGCGGCCGGGCCGTTCTGCAGCACCCCGGTGATGATCACCCCCTCTTGCGCTCGAACATTGAAGGTCTGACTCAGCTCGGTGTTGAGCTCCTGCGGCTCCACTCCGATCCAGCCTCGTGTGACCTTGCCATCGCGCACGATGGCATCGAGTACCTGACGCGCGGTGGATACCGGAATGGCAAACCCGATCCCGAGCGAGCCGCCCGAGCGGGAGTAGATCGCGGTGTTGATGCCCAGCAGGTGCCCCTGGGTATCGACCAAGGCGCCACCGGAATTGCCAGGGTTGATGGCCGCATCGGTCTGGATGAAATTTTCGAAAACGTTGATGCCCAGCTGATTTCGCCCCAGGGCGCTGACGATGCCGCTGGTGACGGTTTGCCCCACGCCGAAGGGGTTGCCGATGGCCAGCACCTGGTCGCCAATTTCGATTTCATCCGAATTGCCCATCACGATGGCCGGCAACTTGTCCAGTTCAATCCGGAGCACCGCCAGGTCGGTTTCTGGATCGGTGCCGACGATCCGGGCGCGCGCCTTGCGCTGATCGTTGAGGGTCACCTCAATGTTGTCGGCTCCTTCGATCACATGGTGATTGGTCAGGATGTAGCCATTGGGGCTGACGATCACCCCGCTGCCCAGCCCCTGTTGTTGCTCGGCCGGATCCTGATCGCCAAAGAAGAATCGGAACCAGGGATCGGCCAGTTGCGGTTGTTTCGTTCCCTCCTTGCTGGCAGTGATGCTGACCACTGCTGGGGAGGCGGTTCGCGCCGCGGTGTTGAAGCTGCCGGCCGCCCCACCTCGGGTGGTGCCTGCAGGCGCTTGCAGGACAGCGACTGTTCCCGATGGGCTACTGATTTGTCGCAGCCACTGTGGCTTGAGTGTGGCCACAACGAAGTAAGCCGCCAGCAGGACGGTTACCGTCTGAGAAAAGAGGAGCCAGTACTTTCGCATCTCGTTTTCGGTGGGGATGGCCAAGCTTGAGTGGACAGCCAGACCCCGATTTTCAATCAGATTGCGATAAGCGGCCGGAGCCGACAGGGCGACATAATCCCCGCATGGTCGGCATTGAGTCCCCCCGCTTGCCCTCGGTTGATCGTCAGGTCCTGCTCGATCGCTTTGATCAGTTGCTTGAGCCTGGGCGCTTCCGAGACTATGGTCCCAATGGCCTGCAGGTCGAGGGGCGGGCCAAGGTCAGCCGTCTGGTTTCGGGCGTGACCGCCAGCCTGGCCCTGATCGAGGCTGCAGTGCAGCGTGGCGCTGATGCGGTGCTTGTCCACCATGGATTGTTCTGGCGTGGGCAGGATGGGCGGGTGACGGGCTGGATGCGCCAGCGTTTGGCCCTGCTGCTGGCTCATGAGATCAATTTGTTCGCCTATCACCTGCCGCTGGATGCCCACCCTGAGCTGGGCAACAACGCGCAGTTGGCCCGACGACTGGGCTGGCAGGCCCTGGAGGGCGCAGCCGGCCGCTTTGGGGAGAACGATCTGGGCTTTTTGGGTCAATCCCTCGCCGGACCTGTGAGTTCACCGCAAGAGCTGGCTCGGCAAATCGAGTCCAGTCTGGGCCGCCGGGTAACCCTGGTTGCCGGACAGGACGGGCCCATCAGGCGTCTGGCGTGGTGTACCGGTGGCGCTCAGGGCTATTTCGAGTCGGCCATCGCTGCCGGGGCGCAAGCGTTCATCACTGGGGAAATTTCTGAGCCGCAGGCTCATCTGGCCCGGGAGACCGGCGTCAGTTTCATCGCCTGCGGCCACCATGCTTCAGAACGGTTCGGGGCGCCGGCGGTCGCGGGTTTTGTAGCCAATGAACTGGGGCTTTCGCACGAGTTCATCGATATCGACAACCCGGCATGAAGCTCCTTGCCTTGACCATGGGCGATGCCGCTGGCATCGGCCCGGAAATCATCCTCAAGGGCTTGGGGCAGGCCCCATTGGAGGCCCGTGGCTGTGTGGTCCACGGGGACATGGCGGTCATGCGACGCGCCAAGGCCGTACCGGGTCTCGATGCGCTCCCTCTGGCTCTGGCAGAGGTATCCGATCTGGATGAAGTTCACCAATTGCCGGCCCGCTGCCTGGCCGTGCTGCAAGCTTGCGATCGCCCAGGCTTGCCAGCGTGGGGGCAAGTCAGCGCCGCGGCGGGTCGCGCCGCTGGGCAGTGTGTGTCAGCGGCGGCCCGCGCCGTGCT
>JBEIHE010000056.1:0-19675 GCA_040381515.1 Polaromonas sp. | reverse complement strand
CCCGGGCATCAGAACCGCCTTGCTGCGCAGCAGGTGCACCAATTCAGGCTGCGGTAACGCCTCGGTATCGAAGTAACGCGGGTCTGGCCAGACCCGCACCGTTGTGCCATGCGGTCGATCCCTGGCCTTCGAAGGCCGCACTTGCAGGGCCTGAACCACCTCCCCGCCCGAGAACACCAGCTGAGCCACCTGACCCTCGCGATAGGTCTGCACCTCAAGCCGTCGCGACAGGGCATTGGTCACACTCACCCCAACGCCATGCAAGCCACCAGAAAAGCTGTAGGCCCCACCCTGTCCCTTGTCGAACTTTCCTCCCGCATGCAGGCGGGTAAACACCAATTCGACCACCGGGGCTTTTTCCTCGGGATGAAGACCAAACGGAATGCCTCGGCCCTCGTCCTCGATGCTCACCGAACCGTCTGTGTGAACGGTGACCCTGATCTTGCGTCCATGCCCGGCCAAAGCCTCGTCGGCGGCGTTATCGATCACCTCCTGCACGATATGCAGCGGGTTGTCGGTGCGGGTGTACATGCCCGGGCGCTGCTTGACGGGCTCCAGGCCCTTGAGAACACGGATAGAGCTTTCTGAATAGGACGTAATGGGCTTTGTGGTCATGACGAGCTTGTGTGAAGCTTCAATTGTATTTTGAAAGTCGCAAGAAACTGGATGTCTATACAGTCCCCCTCAACCCAGATCAGCTGCGCGGACGAGCCCCAGGCCAGACGGGCTGGTTACAGTTGGGGGATGAATACTCCGCCCAACGGCCCAGCGCCACTGCTGCCCATGACCCAGGTGCTGCTCTGTAGCGCCCTGATCGTGACCCTGTCCATGGGGGTGCGCCACGGCTTTGGGCTCTGGCTTCTGCCGATCACCCAAACCCACGGCTGGAGCCGGGAAACCTTCTCTTTTGCCATTGCCGTGCAGAACCTGACCTGGGGTGTGCTGGGCATCTTCGCTGGCATGATGGCCGATCGCTTTGGCGCCATGCGGGTGATCATGGCGGGCGGCCTACTGTATCTGGTCGGGCTGATCGGAATGGCCCTGGCGACCGAAGGCTGGCAGTTCACACTGGCCGCCGGCATCTTGGTGGGTGCAGCCCAGTCGGGCACCACTTATGCAGTGGTCTATGGCGTTGTCGGCCGCAATGTTCCGGCCGAACGCAGAGCCTGGGCCATGGGGGTGGTGGGTGCGGCGGGCTCGTTCGGACAGTTTGCGATGGTGCCTCTTGAGGGGCTGATGATTACCCACTGGGGGTGGCAGGCAGCCTTGGGCGTGATGGCAGCGGCGTGCTTGCTGATGCTGCCCTTGGCCCGTGGCCTCAACGAGCGGACTCAGGCGGGAGCCAGCGATGGCGGGCAGACCATGCGGCAAGCCTTTCGTGAAGCAATCCGCTACCCCAGCTTTCAGTTGCTGACCGCAGGCTACTTTGTGTGTGGCTTCCAGGTGGTATTCATTGGCGTCCACATGCCCAGCTACATCAAGGACGCGGGCCTGGAACCCTCGGTTGCGGGCATAGCCCTGGCCTTGATTGGGCTGTTCAACATCTTCGGCACCTACATGGCCGGCTCCCTCGCGCAGGTGCGATCCAAGAAGAACATCTTGGCCGCGATCTATCTGGCCCGATCGGTGGCCATCGTGGCCTTCCTTCTGGCCCCATTAACCCCCTGGAGTGTTTACGTATTTGCATCGGTCATGGGGCTGCTGTGGCTTTCCACCGTGCCGGTGACCAATGCGGCAGTGGCTCAGATCTTCGGAGTGAAGTACCTCTCTATGCTCAGCGGCTCGGTCTTTCTGAGCCACCAGCTCGGCTCGTTTTTTGGGGTCTGGCTCGGCGGTCATTTGTACGACCGCACAGGGAGTTACGATGTCGTTTGGTACATCGCCATCGCGCTGGGTGTCTTTGCCGCGCTGGTGAATCTGCCAGTGCGTGAAGCGCCCATCGAGCGGGAGCCGGTCCGAGCCAGCGCGTAACGGCCAGAAATGAAGCGTCTTTATTCCTCCTCTTTTTACTGGACGGTCAGCCTGACCCTTTCGCTGGCCGTCTTCGCACTCTATTTGCAGCCGCAGTTCCTCACGATGCTGGCCGAGCAGCTTTGGGCCTGCTTCTGAGGCCACCCCTGATGACACCGGCCACTGGGCGCGCCGATCCCACCGAACCCCAACTGGCCAGCGCCTGGGTTCAACGCTGGTCACACCTGGTTCCCGCAGGACCCGTACTCGATGTGGCATGCGGTACGGGCAGACATCTGCGCTGGTTTGCCGGTCGAGGCCATCAGGTGCTGGGGGTTGACCGGTCGGAGACCGCCCTGGCAGCCGTGCAATTGCCCCAAGCCCTTTGCCAAACCCTGTTGGCCGATATTGAATCCGGCCCCTGGCCTCTGGAAGGAAGACGTTTCAGCGCAGTGGTGGTAACCCACTACCTGTGGAGACCGCTCATGCCTACGCTGATCGCAAGCCTGGGTCCGGGGGGCGTACTGATCTATGAGACCTTCAGCCGAGGCCAGGCTGGCATTGGGCGGCCATCGCGACCCGAGTTCCTGCTCGAGCCGGGAGAGTTGCTTCAAATGTGTTCGGTGCTTCGGATTGTGGCCTTCGAGGATGGATTCGAGCCCCTTTCAGCAAAGGGACCGGCCCGATTCGTTCAACGCATTGCAGCGGTACGGGAGACTTCTGCCGCTTCTGAAACGGTCAGATATCCGCTTCCGGCATGACCTCACACCCCAGGTTACCCGAAGCCTTGCGGCGCTGTATCGCTGGGTAGAATCGGCCATTCCGCCTAAGACGCCTCCCACGCATCGGGCATTTCCTGAACACTCGACCCAGACCCCATGATCACAGGCAGCATCGTTGCATTGGCCACCCCCTTCCATGAGGACGGTCGCGTTGACTACCCTAGGCTCCGAAAATTAATCGACTGGCACTGTGACCAGGGCACAGACTGCATCGGTGTTGTCGGCACCACGGGCGAATCACCGACGGTCAATGTGGAGGAGCACTGCGAGATCATCCGGGTGTCGGTCGAACAGGCCGGCCGTCATGCCCGCAAGGTCCCGATCATGGCAGGCTGTGGCGCCAACTCGACGGCCGAGGCCATAGAGCTGGCGCGATTTGCACACCAGGTGGGTGCACATTGCCAACTGCAGGTTGTGCCGTACTACAACAAGCCCTCTCAGGAAGGGCAGTACCAGCATTTCAAGGCGATTGCTGAGGCAGTGGACCTGCCCATGGTGCTCTACAACGTTCCTGGCCGCACCGTGGCTGACATGGCGCATGCAACCGTTCTTCGCCTGGCCGCTATACCCGGCATTGTCGGTATCAAGGAGGCCTCGGGAAACATCGAACGAGCGCAATGGCTTATCAAGGAAAAACCGGCTGACTTTGCCGTCTATTCAGGCGATGACGCGACTGCGGTGACCTTGATGCTGTGCGGGGGTCAGGGCAATGTCAGCGTAACGGCCAATATTGCGCCTCGCCAGATGGCCCAACTGTGCAAGGCTGCCCTCAGCGGTGATGTGCAGACGGCCATGCGCATTCAACTTTCCCTGCTACCGCTGCACAAACACCTCTTTGTCGAGGCCAACCCCATTCCGTTGAAGTGGGCGATGGCCCGTCTCCAACTGTGCGGGCCTACCCTGCGCCTGCCCATGACGCCACTTGACCCGGCGCACCACCACACCGTTGAAACAGCCCTGCGAGCCAGCGGCCTTTTGACTTGAACCACATGACTCCCGACCCCCGAGGACATTCAGTGAACGAATCGATCCCCACCCACGAAGGACGCGCTCTGGCGCCCTCTCCTCGCTCTGGCCTGCTGGCCCTGGCCACTCTATCGACCTTGCTGGCGCTCTCGGGTTGCTCCAGCCTGGGTAATCTCATGAGCGGCGACAGGATTGATTACAAGTCGGCCAGCAGCAAGGCCCCCAGCCTGGATGTGCCGCCAGACCTAACGCAACTCACGCGCGAGGCCCGTTACGCAGTACCTGGTGCGCCGGTTTCGGCTGCAGGCCTCCAAGCGGGCCAGGCGGCGGCCGGTGCCAATCGGGGCGCCTCGACGGCTGCGGCGGCAGCGGGGGATGTGCGCATAGAGCGAGCGGGGAATCAGCGCTGGCTGGTGGTCAAACGCCCGCCCGAAAAGCTGTGGGATCCGGTGCGAGAGTTCTGGCAGGAAAGCGGCTTTCTCCTGGCCATCGAGCAGCAAGACAGTGGCATTCTGGAGACGGACTTTGCCGAGAACCGGGCAAAGCTGCCGCAGGACATCATTCGGCGCACCATCGGACGGGTGTTTGACAGCCTCTACTCGACCGGCGAGCGCGACAAGTTCCGCACGCGTCTGGAGAGAACCGCCGAAGGCACTGAAATCTACATCAGTCATCGCGGAATGGTGGAGACGATTCCCAGCGCCAGTACGGGCAGCACGGTCTGGCAACCCCGGCCAGCCGATCCCGAGTTGGAAACCGAGTTTCTGCGGCGCCTGATGGTCAAGCTAGGCGTTCCCCAGGAGCAGGCGCAAGCGGCCAACGCCGTCATCCGGCCCAGTATTGCCAGGGTGGAGTCCGGCCCCGGCAACCAACCCATCTTGCAAATTGACGAAAGCTTCGACCGCGCCTGGAGACGGGTGGGCCTGTCGCTGGACCGCACCGGATTCACCGTGGAAGATCGCGACCGGGCTCAGGGTGTGTATTTTGTGCGCTATGTCGAGCCTACAGCGGACAAGAAGGACCCCGGATTCTTCGGACGTCTGTTCAGGGGCAGCAGTACAAATGTCGCGCCGCTGAAATACCGGATCACGGTGCGCAGTCAGGGCCAAGGCACAGTGGTTTCAGTGCTCAACTCGGAGGGCGCGCCGGACACTTCGCCCAATGCACGTCGAATCGTCACGCTGATTGCAGAGGACTTGAAGTAAACGGACCGTGCTCAGGCTGCGCAGCCTAGGTAGCGGCAGCACAGGCATTGCCACTCTGGTAGAGGCCTGGGGCCTGCGCAGGCGGCGCCTGCTGATCGATTGCGGACTGGGGCCTAGAGTTCTGCAGGCCAGGCTTGCAAAGGCGGGCGTCGACCTGTCAGAGATCGATGCCCTGCTGATCACCCATGAGCATCATGACCACATCGCTCATGCACATCGCATTGCCACCCGGCACCGTATTCCCGTCTGGATGAGCGAGGGCAGCTGGCGCTCTTCCGGTCAGGCCGACTATGGCGAGCTGCTGAAGTTTTGTAGGGACGGTCAGTCCATCGACTTGGGCGAACTGGAGATCACGCCCTTTTCCGTGCCGCACGACGCGCTGGAACCGCTGCAGCTGCGATGCAGCGACGGAAGGCACCAGGTGGGCATCTTGACCGATCTGGGCCATGTGTCAGAGCACGTCGTGCAGCATCTGGTCGATTGCCAGATGCTCCTGCTCGAATGCAACCACGATCCCGACCTGCTAAGGGACTGTGCCTACCCTGAGTTTCTAAAACGCCGAATTGCAGGGGACCTGGGACATTTGTCCAACGCGCAGGCTGCTGCTTTGGTCACGCGCCTGCAGCGGGGACAATTGCAGCATGTGGTGGCAGCTCATCTGAGCCGGACCAGCAACAGGCCCGACCTGGCTGAACGGGCCCTTGAGGATGCACTGGCCGGCTCAGCCCAAGTGTCGGTCGCCGATGCAAGCGAGGGCAGCAGCTGGATCAGCCCCTCCACCTGTTAAGTGGCTTGGCCCCGCCCCAAAGAAAAAGCCGCCCGAGGGCGGCTTTTTCTGTCGGAAGCAAAAAATTACTTCTTCTCGGGAGCTGCAGGAGCGGCAGCAGGAGCAGCTGCGGGCGCTGCGGCCGGTGCCGAAGCGTCGGCAGCGGGGGCTGGAGCGGGAGCCGGTGCGGCAGCAGGTGCCGGAGCGGGGGCCGGAGCCGGTGCGGATTCCTTCTTGCCACAAGCGGCCAGAGCGGCTGCAGCAACGATAGCTGCCAAAGCGAGAGACTTGTTCATTTTTTGATTCCTTGATGAATGAGAAAAATATTTTCCACTACTCGAAGGCATCCACCCGGTGGACGGATGCCTACGCCGTCTTGGACAACTCGAGCTCGTCCAAGACAGCCTCCTAGTATAAGCCCTAATGGCCGACCTTCAAAAGCGCCGACGCGGGGCGACCGGGGGGGCTGTCCTGACCGGGCCTGAAACTCAGGGGCGGTCCACCTCAAGCCAGCCATCTGCCAGCCATTGCAGGGCGATGGATCTGGCCTGCGGGGTCAATCGCTGCACGGCATCGGGCTCCAGCCGGCGTTGGTCAGCCAAAGCACGCAAAAGTCGCGCATCAGTACCGCTGGCGACAAATCTTTCACCATTAATGAAAATACTCGAGCCCTCGTAAAGCATGCGGGTGCGGGCCTGCAGACGAAGGCCTTGTCCGGGCGTCCAACCGGCGCCATTGGAGTCGAACCAAACGCCCGGCTTGGGCTCGCTCAAGTATTGCCCCAAGGCCGCTGTCAGCGCCTTCGGGTCGCGCAAGACCTGATGGAGCGCCTCACGGGCAAATTCGACCATACCCGAGGGCAAGGCGGCGGGGCTTTTGCAGGCGGGCTGATCCGGATCGCGATAGAGCCTGACCACCTGCCCTTGCGATGCGTCGTCCACCTCCTCGGCCAGCCGCATCAGCAGGGCCGAGGCCAACTCTTGCTGGCTGGGCGCTCGAAAGCCGATGGAATAGGTCATGCACGAAGATTTCCGGTCTTCGTCTTGCACAGCCACCCCGTCATGGGCATAACGAGGCGGGAGATACAGCATATCGCCCGCATTCAATACAAATTCCTGCTGGGCAGAAAAGCGGCGAAGGATCTTCAAGGGAGCGCCCTCTTGGAGGCTCAGGTCAGTCTGCGCGCTGATACGCCATCGACGCGATCCGCTGGCCTGCAGCAGGAAAACGTCATAACTGTCGAAATGCGGACCCACACCGCCGCCCTCGCTGGCAATCGAGATCATCAGATCATCGAGCCGGGCATCGGGCAGAAAACGAAAACGCTGGAGCAACTCGTGCGCGCCGGCATGATGCAGATCGACGCCTTGCACCAACAAGGTCCATCCAGGCTGCCTTAAGGAGGGAAGGCTGCGTCGCTTGAAGGGCCCGCGCCGCAGCCGCCACTGCGCCGGACTTCGACGCGTGGGTCCTGGCACCCGAACGATCAAGCGTGACTCCACCTCCTCTCGGGCGGCGAGATCAAACAACTGGGCCTCATCGAGCAGCGGCTGAAAGTTGGCGATGGCCTGACGCACCAGCAAAGGCTTTTTCTGCCAATAGCGGCGCATGAATTGCTGCGGACTCAGACCGCCTAGCAGTGGCAGGAATTTGGAAGGATCCATGGGACAATTGTGCGATGAAAATTTCTTCTCCCTGCGTGGTTGGTCTGACCTGGACCATGAAGGACAGCCTGGGCGAACTGCTCGACGAACTGGACGAGCCCGTCGAGTTTTTTCTCGGAGGTCGCGACCTGCTCGAGACGGTCGAACGGGGCCTGCTGGGCAAGCAGGCTGGAGACCGGGTAGATCTGCATCTTGAACCGGAACAGGCCTTTGGCGACTACGACGAGAGGCGGGTCTTCATACAGGCTCGGCGGCTGTTTCCCGACCACCTGGAGGAAGGCATGTTGATCGAGGGCAGCGCCCTACCCGCCGACCCCTCCAGCGCCATGCCGGCCGAGTTGACCTACACCGTCACCGAAATCTATCCGGAGCACGTGGTGCTTGATGGCAATCACCCGCTGGCTGGAATTGCAATCACCCTGCACATCAAAATCGCCTCGGTGCGTGAGGCGCTGACGGAAGAAATAGGGGCGGGCAGCCTGGGCGTTGGCTTTTTCAGACTCGAATCGGCTCCGACCGCCTCAGACCCCAAGGCCCTGCATTAACAGGCCAGCGAGGGCCTGCAGGCTGCTTGGGCGGCGGCGGGCCTGGATCGATCAGCCGGTGCCGGTGGATCCATAGCCACCCTCCCCGCGCTGGGTGGCCACAAACTCATCGACCAAATTGAACCGGGCCTGTACCACCGGCACGATGACCAGCTGCGCAATACGCTCCATCGGCTCCATGGTGAAGGCACGAGGGCTGCGATTCCAGGCGCTGACCATCAACTGTCCCTGGTAGTCGCTGTCGATCAAGCCTACCAAGTTACCCAGCACGATGCCATGCTTGTGACCCAGGCCGGATCGAGGCAAGATCAACCCGGCGTAAGACGGGTCGCTCAGGTGCATGGCCATGCCGGTGGGGATCAGTTGCCAGCCACCCGGCTCAAGGGTGAGAGGGCCATCCAGGCAGGCCCGCAAATCCAGTCCGGCGCTGCCCGGCGTGGCATAGCTGGGCATGGACTTCCTCAGTCGTTCATCGAGAATTCGGACATCAACCTTCATGGGCTTTACTTCTTCAGTTCACGAGCAATGCGTTCAACCAGACGCGCCGCCAACACCCGCTTAGGCGCTCGGGGCAACTCCTCGGCACCCTGGGCGTCCACCACCAGCAAGGCGTTGTCGTCCAGACCAAAAGTCTGAGGCCCGATATTGCCCACCAGCAGGGGGACACCCTTGCGCTGCCTCTTCTCAAGGGCCTGGGCCATCAAATCATGGCTTTCGGCCGCAAAACCCACACAGAAGAGTTGACCAGAAAGAGCCCGCTGGGATCGTGCGATGGTCGCCAGGATGTCGGTGTTCTGCACAAATTGAAGCTCCGGCGCATGACCCGTGTCAGTCTTCTTGATCTTGCGTTCGGCCTCTTGTGCCGGACGCCAATCGGCCACCGCCGCGGCCGCAATGAACACGCTGGACTGGTCGGCCAAGGGCTCGGTCGTGCGCCACATGTCCTGGGCCGATCGAACATCCAGGCGACGCACGCCGCGGGGGGTCGGCAGACTCACCGGGCCGGCCACCAAGGTCACCTCAGCGCCTGCGCGCCAGGCCGCCTGGGCCAGCGCAAAACCCATCTTGCCGCTGGAGAGATTGGTGATCCCGCGCACGGGGTCGATGGCCTCGTAAGTGGGGCCCGCCGTGATCAGCACCTGATGGCCCGCCAGACACTTGGGCGTGAAAAAGGCCTCCATCTCCTCGAGCAGATCCTCTGGCTCGAGCATGCGACCGTCGCCGGTCTCGCCGCAGGCCTGATCTCCAGACCCCACCCCCCACACATGGGCTCCATCGGCACGCAACTGGGCCCTGTTTCGCTCGGAGGCCGGATGGGCATACATCTCCCGGTTCATCGCAGGCGCCAGGAGCAGCGGCACCCGCTCGACAGGTCGAGCCAGGCACATCAGGCTAAGCAGGTCGTCGGCGCGGCCATGCACCAGCTTGGCCATGAAGTCTGCACTGGCCGGAGCGATCACCATGGCATCGGCTTGCCTGGACAGATTGATATGGGCCATGTTGTTGCTCTGACGGTCATCCCACTGATCGACATAGACCGCTCGACCGCTGAGGGCTTGCATCGTGACCGGAGTGATGAACCGGCAAGCCGCCTCGGTCATCACCACTTGCACCGTCGCACCGGCCTTGACCAGGGCGCGACAGAACTCGGCGGCCTTGTAGCAGGCGATCCCCCCCGTCAGGCCCAGCACAAGGTGGCGCCCGGCGAGCGGGCTCGCATGAGAAATTTGGTCCATGGCCGAGACTGTAGCGGATCGATGGCCTGCCTTTTGCCACCCAGCGGACTGGACGACCTCTATAATTGCCTATTACCACCTCAAGGAACCCAAGGTTCCTTCCTGACATGACCAAATTCGTCTTCGTCACTGGCGGTGTGGTGTCTTCCCTCGGAAAGGGAATCGCCTCAGCCTCCCTCGCAGCGATCCTGGAGTCGCGGGGCCTGAAGGTCACCCTAATCAAGCTCGATCCCTATATCAACGTCGATCCTGGAACCATGTCGCCGTTTCAGCATGGCGAAGTGTTTGTCACGGACGATGGGGCCGAAACCGACCTGGATCTGGGTCACTACGAACGCTTCATCACCACCCGGATGCGGCGCAGCAATAACTTCACCACCGGCCAGATCTACAAAAGCGTTCTCGAGAAGGAGCGGCGCGGTGACTACCTGGGCAAGACCGTTCAGGTGATTCCGCACATCACCAACGAGATACAGGAATTCATCCGGCGCGGCGCGGGTGCAGATGGCCCGGAGGCGGTGGATGTGGCCATCGTGGAGATTGGCGGGACGGTCGGCGACATCGAGTCCCTGCCGTTCCTGGAGGCGGCCCGACAGATGAGCCTCAAGCTAGGCGCCAACAACGCCGCCTTTGTCCACCTCAGCTACGTGCCCTGGATTGCCGCCGCTGGCGAACTCAAAACCAAGCCCACCCAGCACACCGCGCAGAAGCTGCGTGAAATCGGAATTCAAGCCGATGTTCTGCTGTGTCGGGCTGACCGCCCGATTCCAGATGAGGAGCGCGCCAAGATTTCGCTGTTCTCCAATGTCCCCGAGTGGGGCGTCATCTCAATGTGGGATGTGGACACCATCTACAAAGTGCCTCGCATGCTGCATGAGCAGGGCCTGGACGGACTCATTTGTGACAAGCTGCGGCTCAACACCCCGCCGGCCAATCTGTCCCGGTGGGACCAGTTGGTCCATGAAACCGAGCATCCGGCCACAGAAGTACGCATTGCCATGGTCGGCAAGTATGTGGACCTCTCGGACAGCTATAAATCCCTCAACGAGGCCATTCGGCACGCGGGCATGAAGAACCACGCCCGCGTGATCATTGACTACGTCGACTCCGAGACGATCAACGCACAGACCGTCTCCCAGTTGGCGCGGTTCGATGCGATTTTGGTGCCGGGCGGATTTGGCAAGCGTGGGATAGAAGGCAAGATCTGTGCGGCCCGCTTCGCCCGAGAAAACAAGGTGCCCTACCTGGGCATCTGTCTGGGCATGCAGGTGGCCACTATCGAATTTGCGCGCCACGTGGCTGGCTTGGCAGATGCCAACTCCACCGAATTTGAGCCTGAAAGCCCGCATCCTGTCATCGCCCTGATTACAGAATGGAAAGATGCTGACGGGACCATCAAAACCCGCAACGAACAATCCGATCTGGGGGGCACCATGCGGCTGGGCGCTCAGAGTTCAGATGTAACCCGTGGCACCCTGGCGCACCAAATTTACGGTGATGTCGTCACTGAGCGCCATCGCCACCGCTACGAAGCCAATGTCAACTACTTGGACCAGCTGCGGCAACACGGCTTGGTAATTTCTGCCCTCACGCAGCGCGAGCAGTTGACCGAGATCGTCGAGCTCCCGCAAAGCCTTCACCCCTGGTACATGGGTGTGCAGTTTCACCCCGAGTTCAAGTCGACTCCCTGGGATGGCCATCCCCTCTTTAATGCCTACATCAAGGCCGCCATCGATCACCGGGGTTCGGGCCGGTCGCTGAAGGTCGCAGCATGAAGCTGTGCGGCTTCGATGTCGGGCTTGAACACCCGTTTTTCCTGATTGCCGGCCCCTGCGTGGTCGAGTCTGAAACCTTGCAGATGGACACAGCAGGCACCCTGCGGGAGATCTGTCGGTCGCTAGGAATTCCCTTTATCTTCAAGTCAAGCTACGACAAGGCCAACCGTTCCTCTGGCGGCAGTTACCGGGGCCCTGGAATGGACAAGGGGCTGGAGATTTTTGGCAAGGTTCGCCGTGAACTCGAAGTGCCCGTACTGACCGATGTGCACACCGAGTCAGAAATTGCACAGGTGTCGGCCGTGGTTGACGTGCTGCAAACCCCCGCCTTCCTTTGCCGACAGACCGACTTCATCCGGGCGGTGGCGCAGAGTGGCAAGCCGGTCAACATCAAGAAAGGCCAATTCCTGGCGCCGCATGACATGAAGAATGTCATCGAAAAAGCTCGGGTCGCGGCCCGAGAGGCGGGCCTGGACGAGGATCGCTTCATGGCCTGCGAACGGGGTGCAAGTTTCGGCTACAACAACCTGGTCTCCGATATGCGCAGCCTGGCCATCATGCGCGAGACGGGCGCTCCTGTCGTATTCGATGCCACCCATTCCGTCCAGCTTCCCGGCGGACAAGGCACCAGCTCAGGTGGACAGCGCGAAATGGTGCCCGTTCTGGCCCGAGCGGCTGTTGCCGTGGGAGTGGCGGGGATCTTCATGGAGACGCATCCAGATCCTTCTCGAGCCCTGAGCGACGGGCCCAATGCGGTACCGCTCAAACACATGAAACCCTTGCTCGAGAGTCTGCTGGCCTTGGACCAGGTCAGCAAGCGCTCGGGCTACCTCGAGCAGCACTTCAACAGCTGAGCTCTTTACATGCCTAGCGCCTACATCATCGCTCACGTCACCGTCACTGATCCTGCGCAGTACGAGGAATACAAAAAGCTCTCCACCGTTGCCATGAAAGTCTATGGTGCGGAAGTTTGTGTGCGCGGTGGCGCCGTTGAGGTGATTGAGGGCGACTGGCGGCCCGAGCGGCTGGTGATCCTCAAATTTCCCTCGTCCGAGCAGGCTCGGCGTTTTGAGGCGTCGCCCGAATATGCCAGCGCCCGTGCGGCCCGGCAGGGAGCCGCCGTGATGCGCATGCTGCTGGTCGAAGGAATCTGAGCGCGTTTTCCCAACCAAGAAAGAAAGAGAAATGAGTGCAATCGTCGACATCGTAGGCCGTGAAATTCTGGACAGTCGGGGCAACCCCACGGTCGAATGCGATGTGCTGCTTGAATCGGGCGTCATGGGCCGCGCAGCCGTCCCATCGGGCGCATCCACAGGCTCGCGAGAGGCCATCGAATTGCGCGACGGCGACAAGTCGCGCTACCTGGGCAAGGGGGTGCTCAAGGCAGTCGAGCACATCAACACCGAAATCTCCGAGGCGGTGCTGGGGCTGGACGCGTCCGAGCAAGCCTTTCTGGACAAGACCCTGATCGATCTGGATGGCACGGATAACAAGAGTCGTTTGGGGGCCAATGCCATGCTGGCGGTCTCCATGGCGGTGGCCCGGGCTGCTGCTGAAGAAGCGGGCCTGCCCCTGTATCGCTACTTCGGTGGTTCAGGCGGCATGCAGATGCCAGTGCCGATGATGAATGTGGTCAACGGCGGGGCACACGCAAACAACAACCTTGATCTGCAAGAGCTGATGATCATCCCGGTGGGTGCACCCAGTTTCCGGGAAGCGATTCGATACGGCGCCGAGGTCTTCCATGCGCTCAAGAAAATCATGCACGACAAGGGCATGAGCATCGCGGTAGGCGATGAAGGGGGTTTTGCCCCCAATGTGCCCAGCCACGCAGCGGCCATCGAGATGATCCTACAGGCCATCGACCAGGCGGGCTATGTGGCTGGCGAGCAGATTGCACTGGGCCTGGACTGCGCTGCCAGCGAGTTCTACAAGGACGGTCAGTACCACCTGGAGGGCGAGGGTCTGGTGCTGTCGGCGGCCCAGTGGACCGACATGCTGGCCAGCTGGGTGGACAAGTATCCGATCATCAGCATTGAAGATGGCATGCACGAGGGCGATTGGGAAGGCTGGAAGATGCTGACCGAGCGCCTTGGAAAGAAGGTGCAGTTGGTTGGTGACGACTTGTTCGTGACCAACACCAAGATCCTCAAGGAGGGGATCGAAAAAGGCATCGCCAACTCGATCCTGATCAAGATCAACCAGATTGGCACGCTGACCGAAACCTTTGCAGCCATCGAGATGGCCAAGCGCGCTGGCTACACCGCAGTCATCAGCCACCGATCGGGCGAGACCGAAGACGCGACCATCGCAGACATCGCGGTGGGCATCAATGCGGGGCAAATCAAGACCGGCTCGCTTTCCCGTTCCGATCGAATGGCCAAGTACAACCAATTGCTTCGCATCGAGGAAGACCTTGGTGAAATTGCCAGCTACCCGGGTCGGGCGGCCTTCTACAACCTGCGCTGAGATCGCGAGGACATACACATGGCAAAGCGCCTGGTCACTGCAATCTTGCTGGGCCTTCTGGTCGTGTTCCAAGCACAGTTATGGTTTGGACGGGGCAGTATTCCCAACGTGAACCAGATGCAAAACCGCATCGAGGAAATGAGCCTGGAAAACAAGAAGGCTCAGCTCGAGAATGACCGACTGACCGCAGAAGTTCAGGACCTCAAGGAGGGGCTGCACATGATCGAAGAAAAGGCGCGCAGCGAATTGGGTATGGTCAAGCCCAATGAAATCTTCGTTCAGTACGACACGGTCCGCAAGTAATCGCTTCGCAGATCTCGCGATGCATGGTGACACCGCGCACGCCCGGCCCCTGAGGGTGGCGGTGCTCAGTCACTGCCAGATCCAGGCCCAGGAAGTGGTGCAAACGCTGCAGGCGGCTCTTCAAGCCCACCCGGGCGCCGACCCACTGGCAGTCCATTGGCGCGCCGCATGCCTGGCGAGCGAGGCTGATGGCTGCGATCTGTGCTTGCTGCTGCCCTGGGACCAGTCTGGCGACGAAGCGATCGGGCTCGAGAATCTGCATGCGCATCAGGCTCTTCGCCTGCAGTTGCAGGAGCGCGGGCAGGCTTTCGCAGCTCTGCGGGGCGATCGATCTCGCCTCACAGATCAAGCGCTCGCGCTTTTGTCTCGCTCGCAGCCAGCCCTGAGGCCTGCGAATGCTCAGATCCTGGGGCGACCCGGCTGGTCTTCCTGGTGCGACAACTGTGATGATCCCGATTGCGAGCTTCGGCTGTTCAGAGATGCCGGCGCCTCAAGAGAAGGCCCGGCCAGTCGCCAAGTTATTGAACGCCCGAAGGGCCAGGCGCTTGATCAGCCCGATCGGTAAATAGCTGCGCAGAATCGACCGCATCAAACCGGTACTTCAGCCCACAAAACTCACAGGCCACCTCCACCTGTCCCTGCTCCGCAAGAATCCCCTCAATCTCGGGCTGTCCAAGGCCGCGCAACATGGTGCCCACCCTCTGGCGAGAACAGCGACAGGCAAATCGCGGCCGCAAGGGCTCATAGCGAGTGATCTGTTCCTGCCAAAACAGCCGATGCAAAAGCTGATCGGCCCCCAAGGTCAGCAACTCTTGGGCCTGCAGGGTGCCGGCCAACATCGCAATACGCCGGTAATCCTCGTTACGACCCAACTCGTCCTCATTGGCATCGCGGTCAAGCTGACCGGCCAGGTTGCCCTGCCCCATCACCGGCAGGCGCTGAATCAATAAACCGGCCGCCACCTCGTGATTGGCCGCCAGAATCAGACGGGTGTCGAGCTGCTCGCTCTGCAGCATGTAATGCTCGAGCACCTCGCTGAGTTTTTCCAACTTTTCCCGCTGGTCGCCAAAAAGCGGAACCACACCCTGATAAGGCTGCTGCCCAGGCAGCCGATCCTGGGGATCGAGGGTGATCGCACAACGCCCCCGATTGCTGACGTTCACCAGCTGACTCAAACTGGCACCGGCAGTCACCCCCTCTGGGCCTTGAGGCCCGAAGGAGGCCGTCGCGCGAAAGCTCAGGTCCGAGCGCACCTCAGCGACTGCCAGCTTCAAGGGGCCATCGCCCGAGATCTGCAGCACCAGCGCACCATTGAACTTGATATTGGCCTGCATCAGGGCCGCTGCAGCGACCATCTCTCCCAGCAGATGCTCCACCTCCGGGGGATAGGCGGCGCCCTCCCTGCGGCGCCGCAGCATTTCCTGCCATCCATCCGTCAATCGGACCAGCATGCCCCTGACCGGCAGGCCCTCGAATATAAATTTGTGCAGTTCCGACATCGCAGAACACCATCCTTCAAAAACGAAGGCCGGACGCGAGCGAGCGTCCGGCCGCAGTCGCGCTTGCCGCTTCAGCCGATCTTGCTGAGTCCCCGCCGAAAACGGCGCGCATTTTCCACATAGGACGCAGCGCTGCGCTTGAGCCCTTCAATCTGATCGGGCGTCAGTTGGCGAACCACCCTGGCTGGGCTACCCAAAATCATCGAGCCGTCAGGAAACTCCTTGCCCTCAGTGACCAGTGACCCCGCGCCCACCAGACAGAACCGGCCGATGCGCGCACCGTTGAGCACCACGGCCTGGATACCGATCAAGGACCCGTCCCCGATCGTGCAACCATGCAGCATGACCTGATGGCCAACCGTCACCCCCTCCCCCACAGTCAGGGGCTGCCCCACGTCAGCGTGGAGCACGCTGCCGTCCTGGATGTTGCTGCCCCGGCCTATGCGTATGGTCTCGGTGTCGCCACGCACCACCGCAGCGAACCAGACGCTGGCATCCTGCTCGAGCGTGACGCGCCCGATCACCCGGGCACCATCAGCCACCCAGGCAGTCTCGTGCACCTGAGGTTGAACGCCATCGAGCTGATAAAGGGCCATGTCGATTACAAGCAGAATAGATTCCGATTGTAAAGTGAGCCTATAGACCGCCAATGTCGAGCCCGGCAAGCGAAAGTGCGCAGCGCCTTATGATGGTTCCATGCCTTGCCTGCGAAGTCACGCTCTACAGACCCTGCTCATCCCCAGCGCCGAAGATAAAGCTCAGGCCCTGTTGAATTGGCCGCAGACGCTTGCGCTGGGGGTCGAGGGACGCTGGCCCGAACCCCAAGGTCTACCGGGACGCAGCGAGCGGCCGCGACTGTTGCCCCCCCAACAGGTACCCATGCGCGGCGTGGGAAGCCTGCTGGGACGAGCCGGACTGATCCATGCCCTGGCTCACATCGAGGCCAATGCGATGGATCTGGCGCTTGATGCGCTCTGGCGCTTTCCGGATATGCCTGAGGCCTACTATCTTGACTGGTTGAAAGTGGCACGAGAGGAGGCCCTGCACTTTCGGCTGCTGCATGAACACCTACAAGGCCTGGGCTTCTCGTATGGCGATTTCGACGCTCATGAAGGCCTCTGGGACATGGCCCGACGCACCCGATCCGACTTGCTGGCGCGGCTGGCGGTCGTACCGCGGGTGCTTGAAGCACGCGGACTCGACGCCTCGCCCGCCCTGGCACACAAGCTCAGGTCCGCTGGTGATCGGCGAGGCTCAGAGATCATTGACTTGATCCTCAAGGACGAAATCGGTCATGTGGCCATTGGCAACCATTGGTTCGGCTGGCTGTGCCAAGCCCGCGGTCTCAACCCAATCGAACAGCACAGGCGGCTGACCGCAGAATACGGCGCCCCACTACCCAAGGGCCCTTTGAACAAAGCGGCGCGACTAGCGGCAGGCTTTAGCGAGGCCGAACTGGCCGAGCTTGAGCGTCAGGACTAAATCCCGCGCTTCCGTCATTTCCGGCGCCGGTGCAGGACAACGCGCTGCATGTCTGCACGACCGATGCCAAAGAGCAGCGAACCGCACCGGCCGCGCTTGCCAGGCTCCAAGCCTGACCTGTAGCCTTCAAGCGCCTCGCCTCTGGGATTCAACCCGGCCCACGGCTGAATACCAGCTAGGGCCCCCACCTGTTCAACGCTGCAAGTCCAGACAAGCCATGCCAGTTGCCGCCCTGAGCCTCCCCATCCCCGAGCAGATACAGCTGAAATTACCTTCCGGCCAGACGCTGGGGCAAAAGCAAGCCCCTGTGCGCCTGCACCTGCAAAGCTGGTCGACCCTCAGGAGCTTGCACAGCGCGCAGATCGGCGCCTTGGCCGAGGACTATGTCGAAGGAAGGCTGAGTCTGCAAGGCAGCATGCGCGACATCATGGCGGCCGTGGTAGCGCTGCTGCCGCAGGGTGCCCCACCGGCACAGACAGGCTGGGTAGACCGATGCTTTGGCCGGTGGCTTTCGCGTCAGGCCCACACCCGAAGCAAGGACAGCGCACAAATCGAGTTTCACTACGACCTCAGCGATGCCTTCTACGCCCTATGGCTCGATCCGCGCCGCGTTTACTCCTGCGCCTACTATCGACAGGACGAATTTGGCTTGGCGCAGGCCCAGGAGGCCAAACTCGACCATATTTGTCGCAAGCTTATGCTCAAGCCAGGCGAGCGCTTTCTGGATGTGGGGGCTGGCTGGGGCGCCCTGCTGCTATGGGCGGCTGAACATTACGGGGTCGATGCCACTGGCATCACCCTCTCGAGGAATCAACAAGCCTATGTCCAAGGCCTGATCGATAAACGCGGCTTGCAGCATCGCGTTCGTATCGAACTGCGGGACTACCGCGATCTGGACGAAGCACAGCCTTACGACAAGGTCGCCTCCGTGGGCATGTTTGAGCATGTCGGCCGCGCTCATTTGCAAGGGTACTTTGCAAAGCTCGGCCGCTTGCTGCGACCCGGCGGGCTGCTGATGAACCATGGCATCACCGCGGGGGCGCCCGACCATCATCATCTCGGGGCCGGGCTGGGCAGCTTCATCGAAAAATACATCTTCCCTGGGGGTGAATTGATGCACGCCAGCACCGTACTGGCCGACATGGCGCATGCGGGCCTGGAAATGGTGGACACCGAAAACCTCCGGCCCCACTATGCCCGCACGCTCTGGGCCTGGTCAGACGCGCTCGAGTCCCAAGTCCAGGAGGCCCAAGCCATCCTAAGCGAGAACAAGGGCCCCGAGGTCGCGCCAAAGATCGTACGCGCCTACCGGCTCTATTTGGCCGGCTGCGCGATGGCATTTGAGCAAGGCTGGATCGCGCTGCACCAGATGCTGGCAACCCGCCCCTCAGGCCAGGTCGACGGCCACCCGCTGCGGGGCGCGCAGTCGGACTATCCCTTCCGACGCGAGCACTTGTACGCCCACTGAAGAGGGCCGCTAGGTGCCTCGGGGATGATGCTGGGCATGCAGCTGCTTGAGTCGCTCGCGGGCTACGTGGGTGTAAATGGTGGTGGTGGAGATGTCGGCATGACCCAGAAGCATCTGTACAGCGCGCAGATCCGCACCATGGTTGAGCAGATGGGTGGCAAATGCATGGCGCAGCGTGTGGGGCGAAAGCGGCACCTCAATCCCCGCCTTGATTGCGTACTTTTTGATGAGCATCCAGAACATGACTCGGCTCATGGCCTGTCCTCGAGCGGTGACAAACAAGTCATCACTCTGACGACCTGAGAGGATGGCGGGGCGGGCCTCCTCAAGATAGGCCTGCAAGTGTGCCCTGGCGATGGCTCCAAAAGGGACCAGACGCTCCTTGCTGCCCTTACCCATCACACGCAGCACCCCCTCATTCATGCCTAGATGGAATACTTTGAGACCGACCAACTCGCTCACCCGCAGTCCGCTGGCATAGAGTAACTCCAGCATGGCTTTATCACGCTGGCCAAGCGGTGTGCCACTTTCTGGCGCCGACAGCAGCCGATCCACCAGATCTTCGCTCAGACCAGAGGGCACACGCATCGGTTGCCGGGCCGACTCAATCCGTAGCGTGGGATCTGCACTGATCCGGCCCTCGCGCAGCGCCCAACGGAAATAGCGCTTGAAGACAGTCAAGCGCCGATTCGAAGAGGTGGCTCGGCTGGACGCATGACGAAAGGCAAAATAGTTGTGCAAGTCGGCCTCCTCAGTCGCATCAATAGGCTTGGACTGCTGAGTCAGCCACTGCTCATACTGCGACAGGTCTCGGCGATAGGCGGCCAGGGTGTTGGCAGACAGCCCATCCTCTAGCCACAGGGCATCGATAAAAGCGTCGATGCGGGAACGATCCGACGATTTCATGAGTCCTCAGGTCCCGATGCAAGGCCGTAAAAAAACCGCTGCAGCACAGGGGCAACAGCGGCCGTTACGGATGTCAGACCGATCAATCGAGACGCAGCTTGGCGCTGTCGACCACCTTCTTGTAAACCTCGAATTCGGCCTTGATCTGCTCGGCAAACT
>JBEIHE010000055.1:0-20091 GCA_040381515.1 Polaromonas sp. | reverse complement strand
GGCCACCGATCGGCACGATAGCGCGAAGTCAGGTCACGAAATCGGATCCTGAATTCAATTTCGCCAGGACTGTCGTCTTTTCAAGAGGCGGCTACGCACTGGTGCACCGGGCCCGACTCCGCGAATGTCCCCCGAGTCGGCTACGCCGCCTCTCCTCCTTTATTTCGCTGCGTCAGACCCGATGCACCCGCCGATAAGTGTGGTGAGGTGCGGTACCCATAACGCTCGTAGCACAAAGCCCTGAGCCGCTTAACAGCAGACTCCGCCCATCACTCCTTCTGGCCCGTGAGAACGGTGGCACGGGCTGCCTTGCGCAGCGAAATAAAGGGGGAGGACTGGCAACGCCAGTCCGGAGGACATTCGCGGAGCAAGGTAGCCCGTGCCGCCAAAAGGCACAAGCCCATGCCCGTCCAACTCGACACAGAAACCTTCAGAAATCCTGCTCTGACCCCGATTACGGTCAGGCGATCAATAGAGGATCCGACAGATCGAAGCGCTCGCCCAACAAGGCGCTGGCCGCGGGCACCTGCCCATCGGCCAGGCTCAAGTGCTGATCCAGATGCCGCTCCGAAGCCTGCAGCAGCAAGCCATAGAGCTCACGACACAGACGGCGCGCTTCATGGCCTGCCCAACGTGCGGGCAACAACACGCCGGGCAGCTCTGGATCGCGCAGCAACAGGCGTCGGTAATCATGTACCAGCAAACTGCGCGTTAAAAAGGCCAAGGCCTCATCGGTCGGCGCCTCAGCGCGCTGCCACTGCGCCAGCACCGGCGCGTAAGTCTCCACAAACGTTTGATAGGCTGCATCCAGATCTTGCAGATTCCAGGCCCGTCGAACCAGATCGGCATCATTACCGGAGGACGGCAACCTCGGATTGGCCGCCACCAGAGGCAGCAGTCGACCCAGCACTGGCGCTAAGGACTCGCTCTCCAAAGACTCGAACACTGCCGCCAAATCGGCGCTCGGATGCACAAAGCAATCGGCGCCCAACTGGCCAAAGCCGTGCCAGAACAGAGCACGGCGCAAACGCTCGCGCTGATCGGATTCCAACTCGCCAGTCACGGCAATCAAGCGCCAGCGCTGATCCCAAGGGGCTGGCTCGGCCGCGTAGATGTGGCGCGAAGCTTCGAGGAAGCGCCGACGCCCAGAAGCGGTGAGTCGGTAATCAGAGCGGCGCCCCAGGGCCACCGCCTCGAGCCAGTCGTCCTGCGCAAGACGAAAGACGGCCGTACGCACCAGACGTTCGCCCAGCCCCAAAGGGGCCAGCAATCCGATCAGGCTACCCAGCCAGATACGACCTCCGCGCGGCAAAACCGTATCGCCGAAAACGGTGACGATGATGGAGCCAGCCTGGCCACGCGCAGCCGCCTTGAACTGCTCGATGCGCTGGCAACTCGGACAAAGCAGGCGCGAGCTCGACTGCCCAGCCCGACCGTGGGGGCAGGACAGGCGCGCTTCAGCGTTCGTCATAGCTGATCACGACCGATGGCGTCTGCGCCCGAGCCTGACAGCTCAGCACGAAACCCTTGGCCGTCTCGTCAGCCTGCAAGGTGAAATTTCGATCCATGGTGACCTTGCCTTCAAGCACTTTGCATCGGCAGGTGCAGCAGACTCCCCCCTTGCAGGAATAAGGCAAGTCCAGTCCCGCCTCGAGCGCCGCATCAAGGAGAAACTCTCCCTGCTTGACCGCCACTTCATGCGACTTTCCGTCGAGCACCACGGTCAGCGCCACACCGGAGGCGGCACCAGGACGTTGGGCTGCATCCACATCGGCTTGCACCTTGACCGCCTGTGCCGCACTGGTGGTAAAGCGCTCGCTGTAGATGCGCGAAGGCGGCACGCCCGCCTCCCGCAAAGCCGACTCCGTAGCCTCAATCATGCTGACCGGTCCGCAGACAAAGACCTCATCCATGCTGGCCGCAGGCAAGAGGCTGGCCACAATCGCCTTCACCTTGGGACCGTCGATACGGCCTTGCAGCAGATCGACCTCCTGCGCCTGACGCGAGAGGATGTGGATCATGGTAAAACGATCGGCATAGCGGTCCTTGAGGTCTTGCAGGGCCTCGTTGAACATCACGCTGGCCATGCGGCGGTTGCCGTACACCAAGGTGAATTTACTGCCCGGCTGCTCCTCCAGGGTCGTGGCTGCAATCGACAGGATGGGCGTGATGCCAGAACCTGCTGCAAAGCCCACCCGATGAATGGCGCGTGCCTTCTGAACAGTAAAGCGGCCATCGGGCGGCATGACACCGAGCACGTCACCGGCTCGAATATGCGAGGCGGCCCAGTTGGAAAACACTCCCCCCTGGACCGGCCGAATACCCACCTCAATTTCACCCCGCTGGATCAAACGACTGCGCGGACTGCTGATCGAATAGGTCCGACGCACCTCCTGGCCTTCAATCTGCGCCCGCAGGGTCAGAAACTGTCCCGGCTCGAAACGGAAGGCCTCGCGCTGGGCCGGCGGGATATCAAAGGTGATGGCCACCGCACCAGCGGCCTCAGGGCTGACACGCTTGACCGGCAGATCATGAAATCGAAGAGCAGACATGGCTTGAGTGCAGGAATCAGTAGGGCTTGAAGTAATCGAAGGGCTCACGGCAGGCAAGGCAGCGGTAAAGCGCTTTGCAGGCAGTCGATCCAAAGTGCGCGGTCTCCACAGTCTGCTCTGATCCGCAGCGCGGACAGGCGACCGCCTCAACCTGCGTCCTGCGCGGCAGGAACCGCATCACCTGCCCCCCAGAGCTTTCGGTCACACATGTATCGCGGCGCAGCGCAGCCGGCGGGGCAATTCCGTACTCATGCAGCTTGCGACGCCCCTGGGGGCTGATCCAATCGGTGCTCCAGGCGGGTGCCAGCTGGGTCTGCACCCGGCCTGGCCCGAAGCCCGCGCGCTGCAAGGTGCTGCAGATGTCATCGGCCATCTGCGCCATTGCCGGACAACCGCTGTAGGTGGGCGTGATCACCACCACCCAGCCTTGCGCATCCAGGCCAACGTCCCGCACCACCCCCAGGTCCAGCAGGCTGATGACCGGAATCTCCGGATCGCTGACCTGCTCGAGCAGTGCCCAGATCGCCTGCACTTGCGGCGAGGCAGGCTCTTGCAGTTCGGAGGCCTGAACAGGAGTCATGGCAGGTCGGGGCTGCAGACGTCAGCCATCACCACTGAGCGCCAGGATGCGCGCGGGCCAGAGACTGCATCTCGGAGAGCAGGTAACTCAGATGCTCGGAGTGAATCGTCTGCTTGCCCTGCGTCACATAGCCCACATGCGCGGGGGGGCGTCGCAGGGTGGCCTGCTCGAGCACCCCATCCATCAGGCTGTTCCAGTCCCGCTCAAGAGCGGCCATGTCCAAGGCCATCCCACTGGCCAGGACCTGCGCCTCGAGCTCACCCGACACCCAGAACTCACAGGTATAGGGCCACAGCTGCTCCAAGGCTGTCTGCATGCGCTGATGTGACTCGGCTGTGCCATCGCCCAGTTTGACCAGCCAATCGCAAGCGTGGCGCAGGTGATAGTGCGACTCCTTGGATGACTTGCCTGCAATGGCCGCCAGGTCGCCGTCCGCACAGGCCCGCAATTGCTGCCACAAAGGCACCATCAGCGCGCTGTAGAGCACATTGCGCACCACAGTCACGGCAAAGTCCATATCGCTCTGCGCATAACCGACCAGGGGAATGCGGTGGGGCAGCTCCAGCAGGGTGTAATTGCGAAACTGCGCTGCATCACGAAAGTAAGCGTAGGTGTCTTCGGTCGATCCATCGGCCGCGCGACGGGCCACCAGGTCATAGAGCAGACGGGCCTGGCCAATCAGGTCCAGACTCATATTGGCCAATGCCAACTCTTCCTCCAGGATGGGACCATGGCCGCACCACTGGGCATTGCGTTGCCCGAGCACTACGGCGTTGTCGGCCAGGTGCAGCAGGTAATCGGTGGGCGCCTGCACGGTCGCCCGGTCCATGACGGCGCTCACATATGCCCCACTTGGTCGGGAATGTCATAGAAGGTCGGATGCCGATAGATCTTGTCGGCCGCCGGATCAAACAGTTCGCCCTTCTCGTCGGGGTTGCTGGCCGTGATCGCCTTGCTGGGCACCACCCAGATACTCACGCCCTCTTGGCGCCGGGTGTAGACATCACGGGCCATCAGCAAGGCTTGACCGGCGTCGGCGGCATGCAGGCTGCCGCAATGCTTGTGCTCCAGGCCCTGTTTGCTGCGAACAAAGACTTCCCACAGGGGCCATTCCTTCAAAGCGGGAGTGACAGCCGAATTCATGCGGCCTCCTTCATATGGTGCTGTTGCTGTTTACGGGCATGAGCCAGAGCCGCCTCGCGAACCCAGGCGCCGTCTTGGTGCGCCTTGACCCGGGTGGCCAGACGCTCCCGGTTGCAAGGCCCATTGCCATTGACGGTGTTCCAGAACTCATCCCAGTCAATTGGGCCGTAGTCATGGTGCTGGCGCTCTTCGTTCCATTTGAGCAGCGGATCGGGCAGGGTCACGCCCAGCACCTGAGCCTGCGGCACCGTCGCATCCACAAACTGTTGGCGCAGTTCATCGTTGCTGACCCGCTTGATACCCCAGCGCATCCCCTGCGCACTGTTGGGGCTGTCCGCATCTGGCGGGCCGAACATGGCCAGGCACTTCCACCACCAGCGGTTAACGGCATCCTGCACCATCTCGCGCTGGGCCGCAGTGCCCCGCATCATCACCAGCAAAGCCTCGTAGCCCTGGCGCTGATGGAAGCTTTCTTCCTTGCACACACGCACCATCGCACGTGCATACGGCCCATAGCTGCAACGGCACAGCGGAATCTGATTCATGATGGCCGCACCGTCGACCAGCCAACCAATCACGCCGACGTCGGCCCAGGTCAGGGTGGGATAGTTAAAGATCGAGCTGTACTTGGCCTTACCCGTGTGCAAGGCCTCGATCATCTCCTCGCGGCTGGTACCCAGCGTCTCGGCGGCGCTGTAGAGATACAGGCCGTGACCGCCCTCGTCCTGCACTTTGGCAATCAGAATGGCTTTGCGCTTGAGGCTCGGCGCCCGGCTGATCCAGTTGCCCTCCGGCAGCATGCCCACAATCTCGCTGTGCGCATGCTGGCTGATCTGGCGCACCAGAGTTTTGCGATAGGCCTCGGGCATCCAGTCCTGCGGCTCGATGCGGCCATCGGCATCAATGCGGGCGTCAAAGCGCGCCATGCGCTCGGCCGGCTCGCTGATGGCCATCGGCTTGACCGTGCGGCTGCCCGCCTCGTCGGGGACACTCATCGATTGGGTGTACATAAAAGACTCCTCAACAAAATCAGCTCAGGGCCGGACGCTCGTCCCAGACCCGACGTGCCTTGCCGGTCTGCGTGCGCGGCAACGCTCCAAAATCCATCACCTGCACCTCAGTGGAGATGCCCACCAAGGTCTTGATGTGCTGGGCCACCGAACGGGCGATCGCGCTGCGCTGCTCGGCGCTGATCTGGCCACTGACCGCGGGCTGCAGTTCGCAACGCACCTGCACATTGTCCAGACGGCCTTCCCGCGTGAGCACGATCTGGTAATTGCCCGAGAGCTGCGGCTCACGCAGGATCTGCTCTTCAATCTGAGTCGGGAAGACATTGACGCCGCGCACGATCAGCATGTCATCCGAACGCCCCACAATGCGCCCCATGCGCCTGAAGGCGCGGCTGGTGGGCGGCAACAATCGCGTCAGGTCTCGGGTGCGGTAACGAATGATGGGCAAAGCCTGCTTGGTCAGCGAGGTAAAGACCAGTTCGCCTTCCTCCCCATCGGCCACCGGCGCGCCAGTCACAGGGTCAATGATTTCTGGGTAAAAGTGGTCTTCCCAAATGACCGGACCGTCCTTGCTCTCAATGCACTCGCAGGCAACGCCCGGACCCATGACCTCCGACAGGCCGTAAATGTCGACCGCGTCGAGTCCAAGCTTGCGCTCGATCTCCGCGCGCATGCCCTCGCCCCAAGGCTCGGCACCAAAGATACCCACCTTCAGGGAGATGTCCTCGGGGGCCACACCCAAGCGCTCGAATTCCTCCGCAATCACCAACGAATACGACGGGGTGACCATGATGATGTCGGGTTTGAAGTCAAGGATGAGCTGCACCTGCTTTTCCGTCTGCCCGCCCGACATCGGCACCACGGTGCAGCCCAGGCGTTCAGCTCCGTAGTGCGCACCCAGGCCGCCGGTAAACAGACCGTAGCCGTAGGCCACATGCACCATGTCGCCGCGCCGGCCGCCGGCGGCGCGGATGGAGCGGGCCATCAGATCGGCCCACGTGTCAATGTCCGACTGGGTATAGCCCACCACCGTTGGCTTGCCGGTGGTGCCGGAGGACGCGTGCACCCGCACCACCTGATCGCGCGGCACCGCAAACAGACCAAAGGGATAGTTGTCACGCAGATCGGCCTTGGTGCTCAAAGGAAAGCGGGCCAAATCATCGAGACTGCGCAAGTCATTGGGGTGCACCCCATGCGCCTCAAACTTGCGGCGGTAATGCGGCACATGGTCGTAGGCATGACGCAAGGACCATTGGAGTCGCTCGAGCTGCAGGGCGGCCACTTCATCACGGCTGGCCTTCTCGATGGGCTCCAGATCTCGGGGTTGGGGCATCTTGGTGGGCATGGTGTCTCCTCGGCAGGTGCTCTTTTTGGGGCTGGGCGGGTGAGCCGATCAGGCCTTGGCCTGCAAGCCCGCAATCACCTCGCCCTCGATGCGGTAGCTCTTGCCGCGAAACAAGGCCACGGTCTTGCCACCGCGAATCCGGACCGTGACGTCGTACACGCCGGTCCGTCCCGAACGCGAGCGCTCGATCGCCTCGGCCTCCAGCACATCGCCCAGACGTGCGGGCGCCAGAAAATCGATATGACAGGCGGAAGCGACCGTGTTCTGGTTGTAGCTGTTGCAGGCAAATGCAAAGGCGCTGTCGGCCAGCAAAAACATGAAGCCTCCATGGCACATGTCGTGTCCATTGAGCATGTCCTGCCGCACGGGCATGGACATGACCGCCTGGCCAGGGCCCATGCGGACGATAGACATCCCCAGCCCCTGGGTCGCGTGATCACGCGACCACATGGCCTCTGCGCTGGCATCGGCCAGCGCCTGCGGTTCGGTGTGGACAGAAGCGGACGCTGTGTTCATAGGCATTTGCGATTGATTGAAGCGAAGGACTCGGCTCAGCCGGCGTTAAAGCGCGGCGCGCGTTTTTGAAGAAAGGCGGTCACGCCCTCAATATAGTCCGCACTGCGACCGAGTTCGTGCATCAGCAAGGCCTCGTAGGCCAGGTGCTCGGTCAGACTGTGTGCCTGAGCGGCCAGCATCGCCTGTCGGGTGCGCACCATCGCATGGGTCGGCAGCTGAGCCAATTGCGCGCACAGGGCATCGACCGCCGAACCCAACTGGTCGTCGGGGTGAGACTCCCAGATCAGTCCCCACTGCGCCGCTTTGGCTGCCGGTAATTTATGCCCGGTCAGGGCCAGCCCCATGGCCCGAGCCAAACCCAAGCGCTGAGGCACCGCCCACGAAGCGCCGGTGTCGGGAATCAGGCCGATCTTGGCAAAGGGCAGCATGAAGGCCGCAGACTCGGCCGCCAGCACCATGTCACAGGCCAACGCCAGACTGGCACCCGCCCCCGCTGCAATCCCTTGCACCATGGCCACTGTGGGCAATCGCAGCTGCGTCAACCGCACCACCAAAGGCCCATAGTCGCGCTCGACCACCGCACCCAGGGAGGGCGGTGGCTCACCTGGCTTGAAAGCCACCGCCGGGTCAGCCAGATCCTGGCCGGCACAGAAGCCTTTGCCCTCGGCCGCGAGCACCAAGACCCGCGCCCGCGCCAGGTCACCTTGTCCTGCCTGCACCGCATCGAGGACTTCGCGCAACTCGGCGTGCATTTGGCCGGTAAACGCATTGAGCTTATCGGGACGACTCAAGGTGAGACGCGCAACCGACCCGTCGAGCGCAAAGCGCACCGTCTGAAGTGAGTCCAAAGGCATGAAGGTCTGTCCTTTCATTCGATGTGCTGACGCCGCTGCACCACCCGAAAGCGATTGGCAACAAAGGCTGAATCGGAATAGCTTGCGTTGGCCGCGGGATTGCCTCCGGTGCCGTGGTAATCAGAAAACGCAGCCGACTGATTGACATAGACCGCGCCCGTGAGGTTGATGGACAAGGCCACGCGACTGCGCCAGGTGGCCTCGGTGATCTGCTGTAGCACCGACTCGCGGGTTGAGTACACCCCCACAGTCAGGGCGCCCAGGTCCCGCACCATGCGCTCGGACAGACGCACCGCCGCTTCGGTGCTCGGTACCGTCACCACGAAGGCGATGGGGCCGAAGCGCTCCTGCATATAAGCCTGCTCGTCGGCGGCCTCACACGCCAGCAAGACCGGCGAACGCACCCGCGCACCAGGAAACTCAGGATGGGCAATGGCCGCCGACGGCCGGATCACCCGGCCCCACTGGCCTGACTGCGCGGTTTCGATCCGGGCCATGGTGTCCGTCGACTGTATGGCGCCGAGCACCGCACAGGCCACCTCAGGCTTGGCCAACAGCCTGTCGATAGCCGCAGCCAGATCGGTCTGCACTGTCTCCACGCTCTTATGACCTTCATCCGTTTCAATGCCGCCCTGCGGCACCAAGATGGCCTGCGTCGTGGTGCACATCTGCCCGGAGTAGAGGCACAGCGTAAAGGCCAGGTTGTCGAGCATGGCCTTGTAAGCGGCGGTCGAATCAATCAGCACATGGTTCAAACCGGCCAGCTCCGCATAAACCTGCGCTTGCTTGCAATGCTCGATCAGCCACTGCCCGAACGCGTTGCCTCCGGTGAAGTCCACCGAGGCCACCGCAGGATGCGTGGCCAGCGCCTGGGTCACCTCAGGCTTGTCGGTCACGCACAAGCTCACCAGATTGGGATCGAGACCCTGCGCGGCCAGCAACTGACGCAACACCCGCACCGTGATGGCCGCGGGCAATACCGCGTGCGGGTGAGGCTTGACTATCACGGCATTGCCCGTGGCCAGCGCCGCGAACAGACCCGGGTAAGTGTTCCAGGTGGGGAACGTACCGCAGCCGATCACCAGCGCCACTCCACGGCCGACCACCTCAAACTGCTTGCGCATGCGAATCGGAGGGTTCTTGCCTTGGGGCTTTTCCCACACTGCCTCGGCCGGAATGCGGCTTTGCTCTTGCCAGGCATAAGCCACAGCCTCCAGGGCACGATCCTGCGCATGGGGACCTCCAGCCTGAAAGGCCATCATCCAGCCCTGCCCGGTGGTGGCCATGACCGCATGCGCGATTTCGAAGCTGCGCGCATTGAGCTCGGTGATGGCCTGCACACACAAACCCACCCGCTCGCGCGCACCCAAGGCCTGCCAGGCCGGCATGGCCGCCTGCGCCGCATCGATCAGCGCTTGCGACTCGCAGCTTGGATAGGACACCGCCAGCCTTATCCCATAAGGCGAGACTTCCGGCGAAATCCACTCCCCCTGCCCTGGCTGATTCAGTTCAAACTGTCGACCTAAATACGACTCAAAAGCCGCCTTTCCATCAGTTGGCGCCGACTCACCATAGACCTTGGGGCTGGGCATTTCCGGAAAGGGAGACCAGTAGGTACGCTCTTGGATGGCCTGGACGGATCGGTCGATCAAAGTCTGATGGCACTCAAAAAAGGACATGAAGAGGTCGCCTTCTTTATGAAACAAAAAAAATCGCTGAGGGCTTTATTTTGAATCATTAAATCAAGCTTTACCCCTCCCCTCTGCACCCAAAAACCAAGGGTTTACCCTTTAGTCGGCTGCGCTTCCAAGGCTGATCCGCAAGAAAGATAGACTGGGCCTCATGTTCCCCGGACGATTGCCCTGATGCATATGCGCGAGCCCTCGCCGGTCCTGTTGGCCCTGGCTTTGTCCATGGCCGCGGCGGTATCGCTGGGCATTACCCGCTTTGCCTACGCCTTGTTGTTGCCCATCATGCGCGAGGACCTTGCCTGGTCCTACACCTTGGCGGGGGCGATGAACACCGCCAATGCGCTGGGCTACCTCGTCGGTGCCTTGACCGCACCGGCCCTGATGCGCCGCTGGGGGGTGACCGCCGCCGTGATGGCTGGCGCCGTGGGCGGCAGCTTGTTCATGGTGCTCAGCGGGTTCTTTCGCGCGGCCGAGCCCTTGCTGCTGCAAAGGCTGCTGGCCGGCGTGGCCAGCGCGTGGCTCTTTGTCTCGGGAGGCCTGCTGACGGCGCAGCTGGCTGCCCGCCACGCTCACCAAAGTGGCTGGCTGATCGGCCTCTACTATGGCGGCACCGGCTGGGGCATCGTCGCCTCGGCCGCACTGGTGCCCGCCGTGGTGGCCTGGGGGCAGCCATGGCCCGTGGCCTGGTGGATCCTGGCCCTCGCATGCGTCTTGGCGACGGCGCTGATGACACCCTCGGTTCGAAAGCTGCGCCTGGCGCAAACCCAGGCCACGCAAACGCCGGGCGCGCCCGCCCCCCTGCCCTGGCGGCGCTTCCTGCCGGTACTGGGCGGCTACGGTTGCTTCGGCATTGGCTACATCGGCTACATGACCTTCGTCATTGCCCTGCTGCGTGAGCAGGGCGTGGACTCGCAAAGCAGAACCGTGTTCTATGTCGCCCTGGGCTTGGCCGTGGTGGCTTCGGCTCGCATCTGGGCCGGCCTGCTCGACCGCTACCGCGAAGGCCAGGCACTGGCGCTGCTCAACGGCCTGCTCGGTCTGGCCACGCTCATTCCCGTCATCACCGCACAACTGTGGGCCTTGCTGCTCTCAGGTCTGCTGTTCGGCGGGGTGTTCCTATCGGTGGTCGCCTCCACCACCGCCTGGGTCCGGCACAACCTGCCGCAGACGCAGTGGTCCCAAGGGATTACCGTCTTTACCGTGGTTTTTGCAGCAGGTCAGGTGGTGGGGCCCACGGCGGTCGGCTCCATTGCAGACCGATCAGGCGGCCTGGTGGCCGGCCTGCTGGCCTCGGCCTGCGTGCTGTGGGCGGGCAGCGCCGTGGCCCTGATGCAAAAGCCCATGCGCTGACGCACAGCCCCTGACGGGCCTCACGCGCTCAATCGGGTGGCCGCGTAAGGCGCAGGGTCTATGAAGCCGGGCTCGCCCCCCATCAGCTCAGCGAGCAAGCGGCCGGCCACCGGGCCCAGCGTGAAGCCTTGGTGGCCGTGACCAAAGTTGAACCACAGCCCGCGGTGGCGCGGGGCCGCCCCCATGACCGGCAGCATGTCGGGCATGCAAGGCCGGCTGCCCATCCAGGCGGGCGCCGGCAGGGCCTGCCCCAGATCGACCAGCTCGCGTGCGCAAGCCTCCGCCGGCGGCAGCTGCGTGGGTCTGGGCGCCTCATCGCGCAGAGCCAACTCGGCCCCGGTGGTCAGGCGCAGACCCGCCCGCATGGGCACCAGCAAATAGCCTTTCTCGGCATCAAAGACAGGGCTGTTCAGCCGGTGGGCGCCGTCATAGTGCTGGTGGTAGCCGCGCTTGACAAACAGCGGAAAGCGGTAGCCCAAAGGTCCGAGCAAATCCAGCGACCAGGGCCCCTGAGCCACCACCACCTGCTCGGCCTGAACCGGTCCGGCGCTGGTGCGCAGACTCCAGCCGCCGCCTTGGGGTTCAATGGCCTGCACTGCAGCGCGCAGCTGTTGCCCGCCCTGAGCCGAAAAATCGGCTGCGTAACGTTGCACCAGGCCGCCCGGATCACGCACCGACCAGGTCGATGCATGGTGAATCGCGCCAGCCAGGGGTACGCGAAGGGCCGGCTCCCGAGCGGCCAGCTCTGCACGGTCTTCGATGCGGTTGTCGATACCCCAGCGCTGCGCCAAACGCCTGGCGTCATGGGCCGCACGCTCGAAGGCAGCTGCGCTTCGGTAAATCTTGCGGTAACCGCGTCGGTCGATCAGGTCGTCGGCGCCGGCCGCGCGCACCATCACCTCATGCTCCTGCGTGCAGGCGGCAATCAAGGCGCCGTAATGCCGGGCAATCTGCGCGTGCCGCGCAGGTCGGGAATGGCGGGCATAAGCCCACACATGCGGCAGCACCGACCACAGGGCTGATGCTCTCCAGACAATATCAAAGCCTCGCCCCAAGGCCACCTGCCCGATCTTGGCCATGTCCTGCGGGAAGGGGTACGGTTCAGCCGCCTCGCGCTGGATCAGGCCGGCATTGCCGAACGAGGTCTCTTGGCCCGGCTCGCGGCGGTCGATCAGCAAGACCTGATGACCGCGCTGACGCAAGTGCCAGGCAGTTGAGGTGCCGACCATACCGGCGCCGATCACGACACAACTTTGTCCCACAGAGAGCTGGCAGATTGAACTAGAAGAAGCGGAATAAGGCCTTAAGCATAAAGCCAGCGCATCAAACCCAGACTGATCCAGGGCATCAGGAGCAACAGCAACAGACGTATGCCGTCCCACACCAAGAAGGGCATCACACCGCGGTAAGTCTCGCTCATCGGTACATCGCGGGCCAGATTGTTGACCACGTACACGTTCAGACCTACGGGCGGGGCCAACATGCCGATGCTGACCGTGGTCAGCACCAGAATGCCAAACCAGATGGCTTTTTCCTGACCCATCAGGCCCCACAAGTCCAGAGCCATGATGGCCGGAAAAATCACCGGCAGAGTGAGCATCAGCATCGACAGTTCGTCCATCACGCAGCCCAGCAGGACATACAGGAGCAACACCGCCAGCACAATGCTCAGATCAGGCACCGCTAGGGCCGACAGCCAGGCTGCCACGCCTTTGGGCATTTCGGTCAGTGCGAGCAGCGCATTCATCATGTCCGCTCCCAGAAAGATCATGAACACCATGGCCGAGGTTTCAGCCGTCCCTAAAAGGGCCTCCTTGAGATTGCGGCTGTTGAGTTCACCACGCAGCAGCCCAAGCACCATCGTCAGTACCGCACCCACGCCCGCACCCTCAGTCGGCGAGAACACGCCCCCATAGATGCCGCCAAAGACCACAGCGAACACCAGCACAATCGGCCAGACCCCGCGCAGCGCGGCCCATTTCTCCGCTGCCGAAACCGGAGCCAGAGGCGGAGCCAATTCGGGCTGTCGTCGCACGATCAAGGCAATGACCACCAGATAGCCCAGCATGGCGAGCAAGCCAGGCACCATCGCTGCCGCAAACAGCTTGGCGATGTTCTGCTCGGTCAGGATCGCGAACACGACCAAAGGCACAGAGGGCGGAATGAGAATGCCCAAAGTGCCCCCGGTAGCCAGCGTCGCGGTGGTCAGGCGTGCGCTGTAGCCATGCCGCCGCATCTGCGGATAAGAGACTTGGGTGATGGTGGCGCAAGTGGCCACCGACGATCCGCAGACCGCACCAAAAGCGCCGGCAGAGAGCACCGAGGCCATGGCCAGGCCACCGCGCACCTGCCCCACCAAGGCAGCAGCCGCACGAAACAGATCGCGGCTCAAGCCGCCGCTGGAGGCAAACTGTCCCATGAGCAAAAACAGCGGAATCACGCTCAGGTCGTAGACGGTCAGACGGGCCACAGCGCTGCCCTTGAGAAAATTCAAGGTGTTCGGCAGATCGGTGAGCATCCAATAGCCCACCACACCCGGAATGAACATCGCTGCAGCCACCGGCATGCGCAAGGCCATCAGGACCATCATGGCCACAAAAAGAAGCAGTCCCAGTGCGGTAGGCGACATCACGAATCCGCACCTTCGGCCGTGCACCCCAGGGCCTGCATCAGCGCGATCAGGCAGGCCAATGCCAACCCAGGGGCAAGGCATGCGTAGGCCCACCACATGGGCAAGGCGATGATCATGGTGGTCTCACCGGCCTGCCCCACCGACACCGCACCGACCAGGGTTCGCCATGCCAGCAAGGCATAAATAAGGGCCAGCGCCAGCTGCCCGAGCGCATCGAAGCCACGCAGGAAGGATGCTCGAAGCGATTGCGTAAAAAAATCGACCACGATGTGCGCCCGCCGAATCTGGGCATAGGGAACGCACAGCGAGATGGCCAGCGCAATGGCCATTTGCGTGATTTCCACATCTCCGGGAATCGGCTGACTCCAAGCCGCCCGCGAAACCACACTGACCGTGGTGAGCAGGCCGGTGGCCAGAGCCACCAAGGCGCCCAAGACAGCGCACCCCTTGCCCAGCCCGACCAGCCATCGAAACACCAAGGTCATGGTGGGGCCGGCGCTGGGGACTTACTTGCTGTACTTGACGATCAGGTCACGTGCGTCCTGCACCATCTGCTTGCCGGGCAGGCCCTTCTTCTCCATCTCGGCGATCCACTCGTTGACCAGTGGCGCTGACACCTTGATCCAACGGTCGGTCTCAGCCGCGCTGATCTTCACGAATTGATTGCCACGATCGGCTGCCGCCTTGCGGCCTACTGCCGTGGCCTCATCCCAGTAGCGACCGATGGTGCGCGAAAGCGCGGCACCGCTGTTCCTGTCGATGACCCGCTTCAAATCAGGCGGCAGACTGTCGTACTTGGCCTGATTCATGGCGAACACAAAGGAGGCGGTGAACATCGACGGACGGCTGGCCTCGATTTCGGTGTGGAACTTGCTCACCTCGTGGAGCTTGAAGGCCGGAATGATCTCCCAGGCCGTCAGGAAGCCGTCGATCGTGCCCTTGGTCATGGCATCGGCCACAGGTGGAATGGGCATCCCCACAGGCGTGGCGCCCAGTGCAGCGAGCAACTTGGACGACTGACGCGAAGCGGCGCGGATCTTCAGGCCCTTGAAATCTTCAAGCCTGCTGATCGCTTTGCCGGAGGTGCTGACAAAGCCTTCATCGTGCACCCAGGTCGCCAGAATTTTTGTGCCGGGAAACTCCTTGAGCGCGTACTTGTTCAGGTAGTCCCACGCCGCCGCCGAGGCGGACTCGGCCGCATTGGTCATAAAGGGCAGTTCAAAGGCCTCCATGATCGGAAAGCGCCCCGGGGTGTAGCCCGGCAAAGTCAGCACCAAATCATCCACGCCATCCTTGACCCGGTCGACCAACTGAGCTGGCGTGCCGCCACCGGTCATCGCCGGCAGGATCTGGCACCGCATGCGGTTGTTCGAATCGCGGGCAATCGCCTCGCACCAAGGCTCTACCACCCGCTTGTGACCCATGGCCACCGTAGGCCAGATGTGGTGGACCTTCAAGACAACTTCCTGGGCATGCGAAGTGGCCAAGACCATCAGGCCGGCAGCGCTTGCGAGCAGGGTTCGGGACCAGCGCAGTGTTAGTGTCATTTGCGTATTCCTCAGAAGGAGTTGGACGTCGACCTATGTTAAGCGCTGGCGGTCCGCATCGGATCGGCCCGAACCCCTCTTGGGAGCCTTCACCCGAGTTAAAACCTCAGGGTTTTCCATAGGAGGGGCTGCAGCTTGTCGCGCTCAGGCCTCCACCGGCGATGCAGGCGCCGACCTTCCGATTCCACTGCCTCCTCCGCATCTCACCCAGCGCTCTGCCTCGAGCCGCTGCAGCAAAAGTTCGGCGCCGTCCTTCTTGCTGAAAAAGCCGGAGGCACCCGCCTTCCGAAATTGATCGGGGGCATCACCTTCGTCCATGGACATGCCCAAGATGACGATGTCCGTGTGCTCGGCCAAGATCTTCCGCGTGGCACCCACGCCATCGAGCACCGGCATGGACCTGTCCATCACCACCACATCGGGTCGCAAGGCACGCGCCTTGGCAACAGCCTGAAGCCCATCAACCGCCTCGCCCACCACCTCGAGATGGGGATGCGAAGCAATCAGCTGCCGAAGACCATCGCGCACCATCGCATGATCGTCCGCCAGCAGGATTCGCAAAACCTCTGCAGATGCGGGCAATGGATCCTCAGATCGGCTGAAGTCCACAAACACCTCCTGCTCCATCAGCTCCTGGCGATGCACAGGCTCGGTCGCGGCTTTCTGAGGCACGCGAAGCGTAAAGTGCGAGCCCCGGCCCGGTGCACTGTCGATCGCGATCTCTCCGCCGAGCAAGGTCAGGCGCTCTCGAATACTGAACAGGCCCAGCCCGATCGCTTCACTGCCCCCCTTGAGCAATTGCCTGGGATCAAAGCCCACCCCGTCATCAGCCAGAACGATCTGCACGTTTGCACCGGGTTCAACCGTGATCTTGACGGTCACCCGCCTGGCCTGGGCATGCTTGGCGGCATTGAACAGCAACTCCCGCACGCACTCAAACAAGACAATCCGAATATCCAGCGCCGCCGGGTCGGCCTTGGGATCGGCTGTCACTCCCACAGAAAAGCCGTACTTCTTTTGTGCCCAGGTGGCCAGCCACTGCAACGCGCTTGGCAATCCCTCGCTGCGCAAAGCAGGCGGAAAGATCTCCAGACTGAGCGATCGCGTCGCCTCCATTGCCTCCTTCAGCCCGAGCTTGGCTTGCTCAAGGATCGGATCGCCCGAGGATTTTGAAATCGCCCGTTGCAAGGTCAGGGAGGTGCTGAACAAAATTTGCTGCAGATGGTCATGCAGTGTTTTGCTGATCTGCTCGCGGGTCTTGTGCTCTGCCAGAGTCAGTTCCGTGGCCAGCACCTTGAGCCGCCAGGTCTTGGCCGTCAGCTCCAAAGTGCGCGCGTGCAAAGCCTGCGCAGTCAGGGTCCGCGCAACGGCAGCCCCCAGGCGCTCGGCTACTTCCCGGACCAGCGCCGACTCACCATCCGTCCAAATTCTGGGCTGCGAATAGGCGACACACAAAACGGCTGCCAAACGTCCATCCTCAAGGAGAGACGCTCCCAGAAATGCGGTGGTCTGCATGCGCGCGCACCATGCACGGTCCTCAGGGGACAGACCCTCGGAGGTCTGCGCATCGGGGATGACCAAAGACTCCGCGCAGCGCAGAGCTTCCACTACCCAGGCCCATTGCGCCATCGGGTAGTCGCCAACCATGGACTGCGCCTGCCCCCGCAGCGCTTGGCGCAACACTCGCACCCGGAGCGCCTGATCGTCGACCTCGGCGTAGAAAACTCGCTCCGCACCCAGAAAGTCCGCCAGCTGCCGGCAGGTCTCTTCCTGCGCTCGGGTGAGCTCTGTCACCGAGCGCAAGGTATCGCTCAAACGCAAAAGAAATTGCTCTCGGGCGCGACCGCAAAGCTCTGCCGCGTGAGCCTCTGCAATGCGCTGCTGAGCAATCCTTAAACTCTGCCGCGCCCACTCGATTTCCTGAATCTTCGGCCCACCCGCCCACAAGGGTGGAGCCTGTGCAGGCTCCACAATTTCCCGCACCGACGCCACCAGGCCCAGACTGGCCCGTCTGGCCGCCTGCGCGATTAGGGCCAGGCTGATCAGCACCCCAAAAATCATCAAAGAGCCCAGGAACAGCGACTCCTTGTAGAAGGTCGCCGCACCCACCTCAATCACCACTTTGAAGGGCGCCGCAGTCAAGTCCGCCTGGGCCCTTCGGTTGTGTTCGGTCGGGCTCATGCCCTCGGGCGTCAGGGTCGAGGCAATCTCGCGCCCCAAGCTGTCCAACAAGGAGGCGCGCCACCCCTCCGGTAGGGCCTGATTGGCCAGCAGCGTGCCCAAGGTGTCGGTAGGGACCAAGCCCATCAGCACCTCGGCCTGTGACGGCACGGGCAGGATGACTTGCACCACAGGACGGCCCAGGATCGGGCCAAAGATCGGATCGCCAATCTGAGCTTGACTGCTCTCCACCGCCTGCTGAAAAGCAGGACGCCCCTGCGACTGGGGCAGCTCAGGAACGCTCGAGCCGGGTGCTCGGCGCGAGTGCCGCAAGATGTTTCGTTGGGTATCGACCAGCATGACCGGCATGCCCGATTCCTGATCGTAGGCCTTGGCCGATCGGTACCAGTCGTCAACCGACACCGATCTCTGTACCCCAGCAGTTAGCGCGGCCACCGTGCGCAGGCCTTCCAAACGCCGCGTCAGGTCAAGGTCCATTTCATTGGCCAAGTGCTGGGCCCATTTCTGAGCCTGCGCGGACCGATCCTTGCTCAGTTGAAAAATAGAGAGGCCCACCGCGATGCCAGCCAGCACAGCCAAGGGGACTAGCCACCACAGGACCAGGCCCCGAAGGTAGGCATACATGGGTTGGGCCAGGGCAGTAGGCCCCGGGGGTGCAGCGGTATCGCCGTTCATACCTTGATCTTGGTAGGCTCAAGGCCTGACCACTCCCATCGACAAGCGGATAAGTTCGTTTTTTGCTTGGAGCCTCGCGAGACCGCAGTAGCGCGAGCAGCCGCACGATACGCCTGAGCACACTCAACTGCAAGCTCATCCGCAGGGGTCTGCAAGCTCATCCGCAGGAACTGCCGGTAGAACCTCGATAACTCAATCGTAAGAAAATCCCTCTCCCGGCCATTGCGAGTAAAGCCCCTACAAATCATGTCCCACGCACACATCGAAGCAGCCCGCTCTCTCACCGAGCACTGGCTGACCCGACAACACCTCCAAGCCCTGCCCGAAGCCTGCCGCCCTGCCACACGCACCGAGGGCTACGCGGTGCAAGCGCAGTGGACCCATCGAATCGGCCCAATCGGGGGTTGGAAGATTGCTGCCACCAGCCTGGCCGGGCAGCGCCACATTGCAGTGGGCGGCCCCTTGGCCGGTCCGGTGTTCAGCAGCCAGGTGTTTGCCAACGGCGCGACTCTTTCCCTGGCCCACAACCGAATGCGCGTGGCCGAATGCGAGGTGGTGTTTGCTTTTCGGCGGGCCCTCGAACCGCGCTCTCAACCGTGGACACGCGAAGAGGTGTGGGCTGAAGTCGAGACCGTGATGCCGGGCATTGAGGTGCCCGACTCGCGCTTCGTGCATTTCGAGCAGGCGGGCGAGGCACAGCTGATTGCAGACTGCGCCTGCTGCAAGGACATGGTGCTGGGCACCCCCCTTTCGCCACAAGGCCGGCTTGACCTACTGGCCGATTTGAGGGTCAGGGCCCGGGTGAGCGACGGACGCGTTCTCGAAGGAATTGGGCGCAACGCGCTCGGTGATCCGGTCAAAGCCCTGCACTGGTTCGTCAACGAAATGAGCCTCACCGGTCAACGCATCGAGGCGCAGCACTTTGTCACCACTGGGGCCTGTGTCACGCCCATCCCGATCGAGCCTGGACATGAGGTGACGGCCGACTTCGACTGGCTGGGCAAGATGACCGTTCACTTTGCGTGATCAACTCCGCATCGCGCTCGACAGGGGGCCTTACTTGTCGCAGCGAAAAATAAACTGCGAAGGCCGCCCCGACACAAGACCGTCCTTGATGAACACCCTGCCATCCTGAGACACCGACTCCACCGTCTGCCTGCGTCGACCTCCAACGCCCTCAACGGTCAGGTTGAACACCGTCACCGCCTGGGTCTGCGCATTGGTGGACACCAAAGTGGAACTCCAACGGGTAAGGGCGGGGGAATCCTCGAGGATCCGAATACTGTCAACCGGCACCTGATAGCGAAACATCACCTGACCGCTGTCGACAAAACGTCCCACCAGCAGTCCGTCCTTGAGCTCGTACTCGGAGAAAACCGAACACCGATTGGGTTCTGTCGAAAAGCGCGCCAAAAAATACTGGTCCAGGAGCCGGTCGAGGGCTGAGCCACGATTGAAGGCCGCAAAAATCTCGCCGCCATTGAAGGGAAAACGGTCCCTGTCCACCAAAAAACTTTCTGCAAGCGTCCAGTTGGACCAACGACCCGACCGATTGACCTTACCGTCAGCCGAGTACTCAATCCCCTGGCCCCGCAATTCCCCATAGAACCATTCACCCACGTAGCGGTAGCCTTCCGACCAGATGTAGATCCCGCGCCCATGGAAACTGCCCTGCTGGTACTCGCCCACATACCTGCCCCCATTGACGAAGGTTTCGGTCCCCAGACAGTTGTGCCTGACACCCGAGGCCGGGCACGGCGGCGGCACCGGCTGTGCAGCGGCCACCAGCGGCAGGAAAAGCAGCAACAGGCGGATCAGTGATCTCATGGCTGGCGCATCAGACTCAGGGCCTCACGCATCTTGGTATCGATGCGCGTGAGCATGACCTCGAAAGCGCTGGCGTCCATGGCGCGATCGTTGACCTTGAACAGGCCACGGGCGTATTCGTAGCGGGTGCTCAGCTTGTTGCCCTCTCTCACCGCAAAGCCGGCCACCACCGCCATCTCCTGCTGCTG
>JBEIHE010000054.1:0-20109 GCA_040381515.1 Polaromonas sp. | reverse complement strand
TGGCAGAGAAAAATCACTGCGATGCGACCTGCCCAGTCTCAACATCTCTGTTTCTTAGGATCGTGGCGGAGCACTCGTGGGAAGAGTACAGCCGGACCGGTAGCACCAGGGACGTGGCCCCTTTTTGGCGGGTTTTAGAGTCCAATTCACCCATGGCAAAAAAGCTGAGTTTTGATCCGGCCTGGATTGACTTACAACGGGAAATTGAATCTTGAGAAGTCTGCCACAGTCAGCATAGAACATCATCGACTGCACGCAATGACAGCAAGGGCGCTTTTGGGCAGTCCACGCGCCTGACTTTTTTGCGGCAGTACGGCATCAGGGGTTACGGCCAAATCGCATAAATCGTTGTTCTAATTGGATTTTTTCGAACTCGCTCAGTCAGGTAGTTCTGAGCAGAACAGCGTCTCAATCGCGCTGATGCCCCCATCTGGGGCTGTTTTCTTCAATCGCTAGTCAGGAGCTGACCGAGAAAAAGTCAATCAGATCAACAGCTTGCCGGCTGCGGTTGAAAGATTGAAGATTTGAAGAAACTTTGCTTGGCGGGGGCCAAGGGATTCGAAAACTCACTTCGGGGCAGGCCTCAAGAACTGCCAATCGTTTGCGCAGGTCAAGCTGCAGGGTGACTTGTGGGTCCCATCCACAGAATTTGGGGGTTGGGGCCCAGGGGGCGCCTCGGCAGGAAAAGTCTTAAGGGGAAGGGGGGGCACCATCGCCCTGTTGCTCCGCGTAGACCAGCGACGCCGCACCGCATGTGGACCTACCGGCTCGGTCCGGCAAGAGCCAAGCAACTGATGTTCACGGGCTATGTCATCGGCGGATCTCCATGAGGCTACGGGCGGATAGCCTCGCCAGGAAGGAAGGTTGAATGTCCGGTCGCCCGGAAGCAGGCTTTGACGCCAAGCTGATCAACAGTCAAGCCATGTCCAGTCTTTGACAAGACTCCAGAAATTTCTGGATCGTTTGAGCGGATTCATGATCTACCCGAGCTGTGGGTCCCATCGCAGGAATTGGGGGGTACCCGGTGGGTGGCCCCCCCCCCCCCCCCAGGGGGAGGGTCTAAATTTTTCAGCTGGCCCTTTGCGACGGACTTGTTTGCATGTGTTGGGCGTGACATACAAACATCCTGAGATCAGAGAACAGGTGCATCGGCTGCGCGCTGCTAGAGTTCATCGCATTAGCCCCAAGGGGCCACCGTCTCACAAACCGGGGAACAAGCCGGGGAATGAAATGGGATCAATCAATTTGAGGGCAAGCTTTCATGAGGGTCTCGGAGGAGTGTTCGATTCCCTCCGGCCACACAGGCCGCATTCATTGTGTCGTGCGCCAGCCAAAGGGAGCTCAATTTCTTCCCTCGCGCCGACTTTTTCAGGAGCCAGACTGGAGCGCGCTCACAGTGCGTCGATCGGGATCTTCAGGTAGGCCACTCCGTTGGATTCTTTGGGCGGCATTTGCCCGGCGCGGATGTTGACCTGTACGGCCGGCAGGATCAAAACTGGCATCTCCAAGGTGGCATCTCTTTCAGTGCGCATCTTGACGAACTGCTCCGCGCTGATGCCCTCGTGCACGTGGATGTTGCGAGCGCGCTGTTCGGCGACCGTGCTTTCGAAAGAGATTGGACGTCCCGCAGGCGGGTAGTCGTGGCACATGAACAGGCGGGTCTGCGGCGGCAGACTCAAGAGTTTGTGGATGGATGCGTAAAGCGTCCTGGCGTCGCCGCCCGGGAAGTCGCATCGAGCCGTGCCGACATCGGGCATGAAAAGGGTGTCGCCGACAAAAACCGCATCGCCGAATTGATAGGCCACACAAGCGGGCGTATGGCCGGGCACACCCATGACCCGGCCGGTCAGCGGGCCTAAGCTCAGGGATTGCCCATCGGCCAGCAACCGGTCAAATTGCGAACCGTCGAGTCTGAACTCCGGCTCGAGGTTGAAGATGCCTTTGAAGACCTTTTGTACCCGGGTGATCTGCTCGCCGATACCGATCTGTCCGCCGAGCTCGCGCTTGAGGTAGGGGGCGGCGCTGAGGTGATCGGCGTGGGCATGGGTCTCCAGGATCCATTGGACTTGCAGTCCCATTTCGCGAATGTAGGCGATTACCTGATCGGCCGATACGGTACGGGTGCGACCCGACTTTGAATCGTAGTCCAGCACCGAGTCGATGATGGCACAGGCAGACCCCGGTCCGCTGTGAACCACGTAAGTGACGGTCCAAGTCGCCGGGTCGAATAGGCCCTTGACCTGCGGATTGGGCACGCTGGCTCTGCTCATGAAGACTCCTTCAATTAAACTTCAAATAGTATATTGACAGACATATTATTAGTCAATATACTATTGATCATCTGCTTCCACACCCCTTGGCAACGATGGCTCAGGCCCTATTCCAACCGAACGAGATGCGCTTGGCTGCCAGCCGGGCCTGCAATTTGATGAAGGTGCTGGCCAATCCGGATCGCCTGATGATCCTGTGCCAGCTGTCTCAGGGCGAGAAGCGGGTCGGTGAACTAGAAGAGCTGCTGGGTATCTTGCAGCCCACCTTGTCGCAGCAGTTGACGGTTCTGCGTGAAGAGCAGTTGGTCAGCACCCGGCGTGAGGGGAAGAACATCTACTACACCCTGGCCAGCCCGCAGGCGCTGGCGGTGATCAAGACGCTGTATCAACAATTTTGCAGCGATGGCCGATAAGCGGCTGTCTCTGAACTTTGAAGAAAGGAAGGCCCCATGACCTTGGATTGGACCCATTTCACCCCCTGGACCTCATTGGCCGGCGGCATCTTGTTGGGCTTGGCTTCGGCCATGTTCATTTTGTTCAACGGTCGCGTTCTGGGAATCAGTGGCATCCTGGGGGGCTTGTTGGGTGCCAGAGCGGGCGATGCAAACTGGCGCCTGGCTTTCTTGCTGGGCCTTCTGGTGGCGCCCGCCACGCTGGGCCTGGTAGCGCCCCCTGAGCTGCTCGGGCCGGTGCGCATAGAAGCGAGCTACGGTCTGGTGGTGCTGGCCGGTTTGCTGGTGGGTTATGGCACTCGACTCGGATCGGGTTGCACCAGCGGCCACGGTGTGTGCGGTCTATCTCGGTTGTCGCCCCGCTCCCTGGTGGCAACTCTGAGCTTCATGGCCGCCGGTTTTGCCATCGTTTATGTGCTGCGGCATCTTCTGTAAGGGTCATCATCATGAATCGATCTTCATCTCAGCGTTTGAGCGAGTTTCTGGTCGGACTGCTGTTTGGTTGGGGCTTGTTGATAGCCGGCATGACCGACCCGGGCAAGGTAATCGGGTTTCTCGATCTGGCCGGTCTCTGGGACCCCTCTCTGGCCTTTGTGATGGGTGGGGCCATTGTGGTGGGCTTGGGGGCGTTCACCCTGGCCCGCAAACGCACCACCAACCTGCTTGGTGGGGCGCTCCACCTGCCCACCCGTTCGGATATCGACCGACCCCTGGTGATCGGTTCCTTGCTCTTCGGGGCGGGCTGGGGACTGGCAGGCTTTTGTCCGGGGCCGGCCATTGTGTCGATGGGCGCTGGCCAGCCCAAGGCGGCGGTCTTCGTGCTGGCCATGGTCGCGGGCATGGTGGTGTTCGAATGGATCGAACGCTCCAAGCGCCGGGCTGAGGCCTCGGCTTGAGTGCAGGCCACTGAAAGGAGAGATTTGATGTCCATCCAACGTTTAGCCCCCGACTTCGCCGTCGCTGGCCAGATTTCGGCAGATGATGTGCCAGCCTTGGCTCAGGCCGGGTTCAAGGCCATCATCTGTAATCGTCCCGACGGTGAGGGGGGGCCTGAACAGCCTGCCTTTTCCTCCATCGAGCAAGCGGCACAGGCGGCCGGCCTTCAGATCCGCTTCCTGCCGGTGGTTTCCGGGCAGATCTCGACGGAGCAGGTGCAGGCCATGGCTCGGCTGTTGGCTGATTTGCCAGCCCCGGTGCTGGCTTATTGTCGAAGTGGCGCTCGATCTACATCGCTTTGGCAGATGGCACGTGCCTTGCGCTGATCAGGTCGGTGTCGAATGAAGGGCAGAGCACTAGCGTCTCTGTTCCCCATTTTGGATTGGGGTCGCCGCTACGATCGTCCAGCGCTGATCAGCGATCTGGTGGCCGCGGCCATTGTCACGCTGATGCTCATTCCACAGAGTCTGGCCTATGCGGCGCTGGCCGGACTGCCTGCCGAAATGGGCCTTTACGCCAGCATCGCCCCCTTGCTGGTTTATGCGGTCCTGGGAAGCAGCCGGGTGCTGGCTGTAGGACCGGTGGCGGTGGTGTCACTGATGACGGCTGCGGCCATTGGCCAACATGCAGCGCCGGGTTCGGGCCAGTATCTGGCCGTGGCGATCACGCTGGCCTTTCTTTCCGGTTGCATGTTGCTGATCATGGGATTTCTGCGGATGGGTTTTTTGGCCCACTTCCTCAGCCATCCGGTGACTTCGGGTTTCATCACCGCATCGGCTTTGCTCATTGCGATCGGCCAGATGAAGGTGATCCTGGGCCTGCCGGCTGCGGGACCCCATTTTCTTGATTCCCTTTGGAGTCTGTTGCAGACCTGGCAGCACGCTCATCTGCCGACGGCCCTCTTGGGTTTGAGCGCTCTGGCTTTCTTGGTGTGGGCCCGCCGTGGGCTGCAACCAGCGCTCAGACGGCTCGGCTTGGGTCCACGGTTGGCCGATGTGATGGCGCGTGCGGGGCCGGTGGCGGCCATTGCGGTTACCGCAGCTTGGACCGCGTGGCAAGACTTGCAGCAAGCAGGGGTGCGCATTGTGGGCCTGGTGCCTCCGGGGCTGCCTCCCTGGACCACGCCCTTGTGGGACCTGGGCCTGTGGCGGGATTTGGCCGTTCCAGCCTTTCTCATTAGCTTGGTTGGATTCGTCGAGTCGGTGTCGGTGGGCCAGACTTTGGCGGCCAGGCGCCGGCAGCGCATCGAACCTGATCGAGAGTTGGTCGCTCTGGGCGCCAGCAATCTGGGCGCGGCCTTTACCGGGGGATTTCCTGTCACTGGGGGGTTCTCGCGATCGGTGGTCAACTTCGATGCAGGGGCGCAGACACCAGCGGCGGGCATCTTTACTGCCGTGGGCATCCTGATGGCAGCTTTGCTTCTGACCCCCGCGCTTTACTACGTTCCCCAGGCTGCCCTGGCCGCCACCATTGTGGTGGCTGTCCTGTCCCTTGTGGATCTGGACATCCTGCGCCGTACTTGGTCATATTCCAAGCCCGATTTCATTGCGGTGGTTACCACCTTGCTAGTGACGTTGGGTGCTGGCGTTGAGTCTGGTCTCCTTGCGGGCGTGCTGGTCTCCCTGCTACTTTTTCTTTTCAAGACCAGTCGGCCGCATATTGCTGAGGTCGGACTGGTCGCAGGAACCGAGCACTTTCGAAACGTGCTGCGCCACTCGGTCGCGGTAAGCCCGCGGCTGCTGAGTCTGCGCGTCGATGAGAGCCTGTACTTTGCCAACGCCCGATCGTTGGAAGATCGCCTCAATGAGGCAGTGGCCCAGCGGCCGGGTCTTGAACATGTGGTGCTGCAGTGCTCTGCGATCAATGATATTGATGCGAGTGCGCTGGAGAGCCTGGAGGCGATAGACCTGAGGCTGCGCGAGGCCGGCATCGTGTTTCACCTCAGCGAAGTCAAGGGCCCAGTGATGGACAGGCTCAGGACCACGGAGTTCCTGCTGCAATTGCGGGGGCAGGTGTTCCTGACCCATTACCAAGCCATCGTCCAACTGGTGCCGGAGATGCTGGCGCACAAGTCTTAAGAGGCCTTGCGCTTGAACGTCGCGGGGCGGGGAAATCCCTGAGCAAAACGGCCGATGCGCGGCGTACTGCTTCGATCTTTGGACTTTATATTAGCGATCATTGATTTTTTGGGAGTTGCCTTATGCGCCGCGGTTTCGTGTTGAGTGTCTTGTCCTTGGGTTTGATTGCGTCGGCTCATGCGAGCATGGATTTGGCCAACAAAAATGCATGTACGGCCTGCCATGCGGTGAACAAGAAAATGGTCGGCCCTGCTTATCAGGATGTCGCTAAAAAGTACGCTGGGCAGAAAGATGCCGAGGCCATGCTGGCCAAGAGCATCAAGGCCGGTGGTTCGGGCAAGTGGGGGCCGGTGCCGATGCCGGCGCAGCCCGGGCTCAGCGATGCCGATGCGCTGACTTTGGCTAAATGGGTGCTTGGCGGCGCCAAGTGATCAGGTCTTTTCTCTGGGTCTCAGCGGCCTGTCTGGTCTGGCCGGCTTGGGCCCAATCCCAGGCGGCGATCTTCCAGGGCGCTGATCTGAGCTTGGGCGCGCAGTTGATACAAGAGCACAAGTGCGCGCAATGTCACATCCAGCGCGTTGGCGGAGATGGCTCTGCCATTTATCGCCCGGCCGGTCGAATCAATACGGCGGGTTTCCTTCGGGGGATGGTGGAGCAATGCAATACCCAGCTCAATCTGGGGCTGTTCCCGGAGGAGGTCAATGCGGTGGCAGCTGTTCTCAACCGTGACCATTACCGATTCAGGTGAATGATTTAGGGGTTATTCCTAGGCTTGTTTAGGCCTGAGCCTCTTTTCTTTTGATGGGTTGTGGCTCTATGCTCTACATATCAGTGATTTCTGATATGCGGATGTGTTGATGCGGGAATGTATCTCGAAGCAATTGCGGTCAGGGGCGATCAGGTCGAGGGGAATAGGGTATGCCGATGAGGGATGAGCAACAGCAAGCCTCGGGACGTCTGCGAAAAGCGCCCGAGAATTTTCTTGATGCGGCGGGGGTTCGCACGGTATGGGCCGAGGCCAAAGACGGACGGCGGCATTTCATCCGCAGTGCTTTTGCTGCCGCTGCCGCTGGAATGGCCGTTCCGCTGGCGCGTGCTCAGAGCAACCCGGTGCCGGCCGAGGGGGGGGACCCGAATATCCTGAATCTGCCAGCCCACACCACCGGCCTGGGGCAGGGCGTGGTCACCGACGGGTACGGCAAGCCTTCGCAGTATGAGTCCAATGTACAGCGGCGTCAGAGCCCGGGTCTGACGCAGACCACGCAGGCCTCGGTCTCTTTTGCCCCGCTTCAGTCTCTCTTTGGCATCATCACGCCCAGCGGGCTGCATTTTGAGCGGCATCATCAGGGCTGGTGGGACATCGATCCTTCCAAGCACCGCTTCATGATCAACGGCTTGGTCAAGACTCCCATGGTGTTCACCATGGATGAGTTGATGCGACTGCCCTGTTTGTCGCGTTTTCATTTCATCGAGTGCGGCGCCAATACTGCGGTCGAGTGGGGTAATGTGGCTGTACCGACTGTGCAATACACCCACGGCATGATTTCCTGCAGCGAGTTCACGGGTGTGCCCTTGATTACCCTGTTGGAGATGGCTGGCATAGACCGAAAAAAGGCAAAGTTCGTGCTGGCTGAAGGCGCTGACGGCTCCTCCATGACGCGCACGATTCCGATGAGCTTGATTGAGTCAGGCGAGGTGTTGGTGGCCTATGGGCAGAATGGAGAAATGCTCAGGCCGGAAAACGGGTATCCCCTGCGACTGGTGGTTCCGGGGGTGCAGGGGGTCAGTTGGATCAAGTATCTGCGGCGCGTCGAGGTGGGCGACATGCCCTGGGCGGCCAAGGATGAGGCCATTCACTACATCGACTTGATGCCCGATGGCACGCATCGCCAATACAGCAGCATTCAGGAATGCAAGAGCGTGGTGACCACGCCCTCCGGGGGGCAGGTCCTGCTGGACAAGGGCTTCTACAACATCACCGGCCTTGCGTGGTCGGGGCGCGGCAGGATTCGTCGCGTGGATGTGTCTGTCGATGGGGGGCGCAATTGGCGCACTGCCCGGCTGCAGACGCCGGTGCTGTCCAAGTCCCTGACCCGATTCAATCTGGACTGGGTCTGGGACGGCAAGCCGGCCATCATTCAGAGCCGGGCTCAGGATGACACGGGTTATGTGCAGCCGACTTATCGTCAGCTGCGCGCAGTGCGTGGCACGCGTTCGATCTATCACAACAATGCCATCCAGTCCTGGCTGGTGCAGGAGAGTGGGGAGGTCAAGAATGTTCAACTCTCCTAAGCTTCGCTGGGCCGTTGCAGTCGGCTTGCTGTCCTGTAGCGCCGTGGCGCAGTCCAGTGCCTTCCCAGGCGTGGGCCGGCCTGCCACCGCCAAAGAGGTGGCGCGTTGGGACATCGATGTAAGGCCCGATTTCAAGGGCTTGCCACCTGGTTCGGGCTCGGTAATCAAGGGGCAGGATGTCTGGGAGGCCAAGTGCGCCCAGTGCCACGGCGTCTTTGGTGAGTCCAACGAGGTGTTCAATCCGCTGGTGGGAGGCACGACGGCGCAGGACATCAAGACGGGGCGGGTGGCCAATCTGGCGCGTGAGGACTATCCAGGCCGAACCACCATGATGAAGGTGCCGCATGTCTCGACGCTTTGGGATTACATCAACCGGGCCATGCCCTGGAATGCTCCCAAGACCTTGAGCACCGACGAGGTCTATGCGGTTACGGCCTTTATGCTTAATCTGGCCAATGTGGTTCCCGACAACTTTGTGCTGTCTGATCGCAACATTGCCGAGGTGCAGCAGCGCATGCCCAACCGCAACGGCATGAGCACCCGCCATGCCATGTGGCCAGGCCCCGAGTTTGGAGGCAACTCCCGGCCGGATACGGCCAACACCCTGTGCATGAAGGACTGCGCGGCCGAGCCTAAGGTGGCATCGCTGCTGCCCGATCACGCCCGCAATGCACATGGCAATCTGCAGGAGCAGAACCGAACGGTCGGACCCCAGCGTGGCGCTGACACCACGCGCCCGGAAGGGCGGTCGGCGACGGTGTCACAGGCGGCTCCCGTCAGGCCTGAGGCAAGCAAACCCGATGCGGCAGCTGGCAACAAACTGGCCCTGAGCTTGTTGAACAAACACAGCTGTACCGCCTGCCACGGGGTCGACAGGAAGATCGTTGGTCCGGGGATTGTTGAAATTGCTCGCAAGCATGCTGGAAAAACCGACTATTTGCTTGGCAAAATACGGCAAGGAGGGGTGGGTGTTTGGGGACCCATTCCCATGCCTGCCCAGAATCTGCCGGAAGCCGATGCCAAAGTGCTGGCTGAATGGATCTCTCGCGGGGCTGGCCGATAGGCGTCCACCTTACAGGCTTGCTCAACCCTATTTCAACTGAAGGAGAAGTTCAATGAACACCCGTCGCGATACCCTCAAGCAGGGCGCTGTTGTGGCCGCCCTGCTCGCCGCTGCCGGCTACCCTCAATATGCCCTGGCTTTCAACAAGAATGCTTTTGAGGCCAAGTCGATTGCCGATGCGATCAAGGCCGCCGGAGGGGGCGCCCTGGTCGAGAGCAAGGACGTGGTTTTGACGGGACCCGATATTGCAGAAAACGGCGCCGTGGTGCCCTTGGGCGCGAGCACCAACCTGACAGGCGTCAAGGATCTGCTGATCCTGGTTGAGAAGAACCCCAATGTGCTGGTGGCCATGTTCAAGGTCAATGATGCGATCGATGCCAACTTCATGACCCGCGCCAAGATGGGACAGTCTTCGGATGTGTATGCCGTGGCCATCATGGCCGATGGCCGCGCGCTTTTCAGCAAGAAGGAAGTCAAGGTTACGCTCGGCGGCTGCGGCGGCTGAGGCTTTACCCATCAGACTCTTTCTATCGACCAATTCACCAGGAGTTACACCATGTCAGATCCGATGCGTATCCGTGCCCAGTCTTCTGGCGGTAAAGCCACTGTCCGCGTGCTCATGAGCCACGAGATGGAGACCGGTCAGCGCCGTGACTCGGCCGGCAAGCTGGTGCCGGCTTGGTTCATTCAGGAGGTCACCGCCTCCCACAACGGCAAGCCCGTCTTGACCGCGGAGTGGGGCCCTGCTGTCTCTAAGAATCCCTTCCTGCAGTTCACCATCAAGGGGGCCAAGCCTGGAGACAAGGTCAGCATCACTTGGAAGGACAACAAAGGCGGCACCCGGACCGACGAAGCCACGGTCTCCTGATTGGCAGGTCAAGCGTTCTGCAGCAGGGAGGCTGCGAACGACTTCAAAGATTGAAAAACGAAGGAGACAAGATGAAGAACCCAGCCACTTGGATATTGGTCGCCGCCATGAGTTGTGGGACAGCCCTGGCGCAAAAGACCACCAGTCAGGGCATCGAAGAATACCGGGCCATGCTGCAGGACGGCAACCCGGCCGAGTTGTTTGAGGCCAAGGGCGAGGACCTGTGGAAGCAAAAGCGCGGACCCAAGGGGGCTACCCTAGAAAAGTGTGATCTGGGCAAAGGCCCGGGTGTGGTCAAGGGCGCTTTTGTGGAGCTGCCCCGCTATTTTGCAGACACCCGGCGCGTTCAGGACCTGGAGTCTCGCATCGTGACCTGCATGGCTACTTTGCAGGGCTTTGATGAGGGGCAGATCATCAAGACCCCGTTTGGTCGTGGTGAGATGGCCAACGTCACCGCCCTGGCGACCTGGATCGCTGCCGAGTCCAAGGGCATGAGGTTCAATCTGCCGCAGGGTCACGCCACCGAGCGGGTCTTCTACGAGGTGGGCAAGCGCCTGTTCTTTCAGCGTGGCGGCACGCACGATTTCTCTTGTGCCTCGTGCCATGGAGAGGAAGGCAAGCGGATACGCCTTCAGGATCTTCCGGTCCTGACCAAGAATCCGGGGGACGGGGTTGGCTTTGCCGCCTGGCCGGCCTACCGGGTCTCCAATGGACAGATGTGGAGCATGCAACTGCGACTGAACGATTGCTACCGGCAGCAGCGCTTTCCCTATCCGGGCTTTGCAAGCGATGCCACCATCGCGCTGTCCTCCTATCTCGGTGTCAATGCCAAGGGGGCTGTCTCCGTGGTGCCGGCCATCAAGCGTTAAGGAGACAAAGATGAAAAAACAAAAACAGGCTCTTCTTCTGCTTGCCTCTGGTCTGCTGCTCGCCGGTTGCGCCAGCCTGCCGTCCTCTGCTGAACTCGATGCCATGACCGACACCATCGTCAAGGCTTCGTTCCGCAGCGAGGGCATCGCCTCAGTCGATCGACTGCTCGCCACCGATGAAACCAACCGTCTTTGCAGTCAGGCAGATGCGCAGGGCAAGCCTCTGGATGAAAAAACGGCCAAGCGCATCGAGGAGGCCAACTTCAGGGCCATCAAATGGCCCTCAGATGGCAAGTTCCTGGGGGATTGGAAGCAAGGCGAGGCCATTGCGCAGAGCGGGCGTGGTTTGACCTGGACGGATGCAGCCAATGCGGTCAGTGGCGGCAACTGCTACAACTGCCATCAGATCAGCAAAGAAGAAATCTCCTTTGGTACGCTCGGTCCGAGCCTGTACAACTACGGCAAGCTTCGAGGCGTCAAGGATCCCAACGATCCTGCCTCCAAAGCCATCGTCGAGTACACCTGGGGCAAGATCTGGAACTCGAAGGCCTACAACGCCTGTTCGAATATGCCGCGTACTGGCCACGCAGGCGTGCTCAACGAGGCGCAGATCCGGCATGTGGTGGCTTTGCTGCTCGACCCGAACTCACCGGTCAACAAGTAAAGCCGATCAAAGCCCGGCCTGGCCGGGCTTTTTTCTCTTTGATATATCAGTGTCAGGTCATATATGAACCTCAGCAAACGCGAGTTCCTTCAGGTCTTGGGGGCGGCTTCAGTCGCCGGAATGGGCTTGGGCAGACACAGCCAGTCCGATGCAGCCAGTGCCGGTGAGATCCTGTACGACATTCCCCGTTTTGGTCAGGTGTCCCTTTTGCACATGACCGACTGTCATGCGCAGCTCAAGCCCATCTTTTTCCGTGAGCCGAGTACCAATCTGGGCGTCGGGAGCATGCGCGGGCAGCTGCCGCATTTGGTCGGTGAGCATCTGCTCAAGGCTTCCGGTGTACCTGCAGGATCGGCGCAAGCCCATGCGCTGACCTTTCTGGACTTCGAGAACGCAGCACGGCGCTTCGGCAGGGTAGGGGGCTTTGCTCACCTGTCCAGCCTGGTGAAGCGGCTTAAAGCCAGCCGGCCCGGGGCCCTATTGCTCGACGGGGGGGACACCTGGCAGGGCTCTGGAACATCACTGTGGACCCAGGGGCAGGACATGGTCGATGCTTGCAAGCTGCTGGGTGTCGATGTGATGACCGGTCACTGGGAGTTCACGCTGGGCATGGAGCGGGTCAAGGAAATCGTTGAGAAAGATTTCGCCGGCAAGGTCGATTTCGTGGCACAGAACATCAAGACCACTGACTTCGGCGACCCGGTTTTCAAGCCTTATGTCATTCGTCCGATCAACGGCGTGCCCTGCGCCATCATCGGACAGGCCTTTCCCTACACGCCGATTGCCAACCCGCGTTACATGGTTGCGGACTGGGAGTTCGGCATCCAGGACCAGAATATGCAGGCCATGGTGGAGGAGGCCAGGGGTAAAGGGGCCCAGGTGGTGATCGTGCTTAGCCATAACGGCATGGACGTGGACCTCAAAATGGCCAGCCGAGTAACGGGCATTGACGCGATTTTGGGTGGGCACACGCACGATGGCATGCCAGTGGCCACCTTGGTATCCAACAAGAGCGGTCAAACCATTGTCACCAACGCCGGTTCCAACGGTAAGTTTCTGGCTGTTCTTGATCTTGAGATCAAGGAGCGAAAGGTCGCTGATTTCCGTTACCGACTGCTGCCGGTTTTCTCCAATCTTTTGCCGGCTGACAAGGACATGGAGGCCCTGATTCAACGCATTCGTGCGCCCTATGAGGCCCGTTTGTCCGAGCGTCTGGGTGTCACTGAAGGCCTGTTGTATCGACGTGGCAATTTCAATGGAACTGGAGATCAGTTGCTGGTTGACGCGCTGCTTGAGGTACAGGGCGCTGAGATTGCGTTCTCACCGGGCTTTCGCTGGGGTACCACCTTGCTGCCGGGTCAAGATATCACCCGTGAATGGCTGATGGATATGACCGCCACCACCTATTCCTTTGCGACCGTAACTGAAATGACGGGTGAGATGATCAAGACGGTGCTGGAAGATGTGGGTGACAACCTATTCAATCCGGATCCGTATTACCAGCAGGGCGGTGACATGGTGCGTGTGGGCGGCTTGACCTACGCCTGTGATCCAACGGCGTCCATGGGGCGCCGTATCAGCGATATGCGTTTGGGTGGGCAATTGATTGAGGCCTCCAAGCGTTACAAGGTGGCCGGCTGGGCTCCGGTAGCGGAGGAAGCCCGCCGCGCAGGCAATAAACAGGTGTGGGAAGTTGTGGAGCAGTGGATCAGGGCTCAAGGAGGACGGATTCGCTCTCGGCCTTTGAACACGCCTCGCATCATCGGGGCTTTGCCCAATCCGGGTCATGCCAGCTGAGGGCCACCCCGGTCTGAGCAATCGGCGAAGATGGCTAACCGGAGCGGCCTGGGTTGCAGCTGCCGCGGCTTTTCCCGAGGCGCGCCGGCTGGCTCAGCAGGCGCGCGATTTCATCATCGGCCCCCCGGTGCCCGATATTGCGCCTACCCGTTTGTCAGAGCGAGTCTGGATGATTTTCTCGCCGGATGGTTTCCCGACGCCTGAGAACCAGGGCATGATGTCCAACGTCACTTTTGTGGTGACATCGCAAGGCGTGGTGATCCTCGATTCGGGCAGTTCTCTGCAGATCGGACAGATGGCCATTCGCATGATTGCCCGCGTCACCGATCGACCGGTTGTGGCCGTTTTCAATAGTCACTATCACGGCGATCATTGGTTGGGCAATCATGCCTTCGCCCAGGTCTGGGGTCCGCAGCTTCCCATCCACGCGCTGCCGGGCACCATCGAGGCGATCAAGGGAACGGCCGGTAGCAGCTGGCGCGGCCTGCTTGAGCGCTGGACCCAGCAGTCCACCCTGGGTACGCAAGTGGTAGCCCCCAACACTCCGGTGGCCCATGGGCAGGTGTTGCGGTGGGGGGACACCTCCTTCCGTATGCACCACTACGGCACTGCGCACACACCTTCCGATTTGTGTGTCGAGGTCGTTGAGGACCGGGTGACGATGGTGGGTGATATCGCCATGACCAACCGTATTGCCAATATGGATGACGGCTCCTATCGGGGTACTTTCAAATACTACGAGGCTCTGCAGAAGGCTGTCGGCGCCCAGTTGTGGGTGCCCGGTCATGGACATGCGCAGCGGGATCTCCTTCAGACCTACGGTCAGTTTCTCTCTGGGATCTGGGAGCCATGTCTGGAGGCTGTTCGCAACGAGCAGACCGAGGACCAGGCCAAGGCAGCGGTTCTGCGTGATCCGCGCGTGGCCAGTCGGGCAGCGGGCATGCAGGGATTTACCGGCAACATAGGCAAGTATGTGAGCCTTGCCTATCTGGAGGCCGAGCGGGAGGCTTTTTGAACCTTTCGACGGCTTGGCGCAAAATAGGGTTCTCTTGTTCTTGCCTCATGTGACGATGGCTTCCTCATCCACCGATTCAGATAGTCTGGCTTTCGCCGAGTCCCAGGAAGTCTTTGAGAAGGCTGCCGAGGTCTTTCGGGTCATGGCTGCGCCGATGCGTCTTCGCATCATCAGCAGCTTGTGCAATGGCGAGAAGAACGTCAGTGAGTTGCTCAGCGAGATAGAGGCTACGCAGCCCAACATGTCTCAACATCTCAATACCCTCTACCAGGCCGGTGTACTGGGCAAGCGGCGCGAGGGCGTGCAGATCTATTACCGGATCATCAACAAGCGGGTGGTCAGCCTCTGCCGCGCGGTCTGCAATCAGATTGCGGTGGAGGGCTAGCATGTCCCCCTACGGCGTGAGCCGGCGGGTTGCGTTGCTGGGGGCGTTAGGCTTGTCCGGTTCTGTCCGCGCCCAGTCGGCTGCAGCCGCGCTGCCTCTGTCACGCGATTTGCCAGCCGAAGGTGCAGCGGCTTTGCGACGGGGCCAGGCGCTGGTGGTGCTGGTCAGCCTGCATGGCTGTGTGTACTGCGAGCGGGTGCGTCGCTCCTATTTGCTTCCTTTGCTTGCCCAGGGCCAGGCGGTGGTTCAGATCGATATGAACAGCGCCGCGATACTGGTCGATTTTCAGCAGAGAACCACTGCTCACGAAGAACTGGTCCGTCGCTGGCAAATCAAGCTGGCCCCCACCGTGTTGTTTCTGGGGCCCGGTGGGCAGGAACTGGCCGAGCGCATGGAAGGGGCCTATCAGGCCGATTTTTATGGCGCCTATCTCGAGCAGCGTCTGACCGCAGCCAGTCAGCGGATCGCTGAACGCGCCCGGTCTCAAAAGAAATAAAAAAGCCCGCCAGGAAGCGGGCTTTCATCTGACGAAGAGAAGAATTACTTCTTCTTGCAGTCAGCGTGGTCCTTGTTCTTGGCGTCCTTGCAGTCCACTTTGGCAGCCATTTTGTCGGCGGCGGCCAGGGCGGGCACGGAGATGAAGGCGAAGGCGGCGATGATGGCGGAGATCACAACTTTCATGAGACTACCTTTTAAAGTCAGATGGATAAAAAACGCAGATCGAAGGAATCAACGTTCTGCGGGGTGGAGGTTAGCTGATTTGCTGTCATCTTCTTTTATGGTTTGCCCTGAATTGTTGTTGCGGCGCAATAGTTAGCGGGTTTGGTGAGGGTTTTTACTTACTTTTTGGGGCGTCGATCGGCCCAGACAGGGGGGGCATTGGGGTTGCGCAGAATCAATCCAATAGAGCCTGCAGACCGCCATCGGGCTCGAAACGACCGTTGCGGTAGGTCATGCGGGTCGGTCCCCGCCAGGCCGCCTGCCGCACCGGGTGTTTCGGGTCCCCCGGGTAGCACACCACGCGCTGACTGTCTATGTCATGAGGTTCGGGTTGGATAAGCATCGGCCTGCGCTGCGCCGCCAGTTCCAGGGCCTGACGAGCGCTCGGGATGCGGGCCAGTTCCATCAGGGTTAGCAACTGCACATTGGCCAGCATCATCTGGCCCGCCCAGTACTGTCGGATAGCCTGCTCGGGGCGCAGCCAAAGGGCTTCGGTGATCTCGTGCGCGTCGTGGTGGGCCTCCTGGTGCATCGGCGCCAGGGCGATAAAGAAACGGGTGTCGAAGCGGCGCTTGCTCATGCTGGGCATGAGCGGACTGATCCAGCGAGACCAGGGTCGGATGAGCCGTGTCTGCAGCGGCAGCAATCCGAGTTCAGCCATTGCCGCCAGAAAGCCCCGGCCCTGGGCCAACTGCCGCCCAAGCGCCTGGCGCTGATCAAACTGCTCTGCTGGGGGTCGGCCTGTCTCGTGGAGCAGCAAACCACATTCTTCGAAGGTCTCGCGCAGGGCCGCCACATGAAGGCCCGCGGCGGTGGCCAGATCGAGATCTTCTTGTCCCAGCCCGTGATGCAGCTGGGCCGGCGAGCAGTCAAGTTGTGCCGCATTGACCTGGCAGTCCGTTTGATCGAGCTTGCCCCCCGGGAAAACGTAGGCGCCGCCCAGCACCTCCGATTGGCTGTGCCTTCTGACCAGCAGAACCTCCAAGCCATCGGCCCGATCGCGCAGCATCACCACGGTTGCGGCAGCCACTGGCGCAGAGCGAATGATTTCGTGGTTGATCTGAATGTTCACCCCGCGATTGTCTCCCGGGCCGCGCTTCAGGGCTTGGGGGTTCCGGTCATCTCCATCGCCTTTGCTACAGTGGGGTCAGGAGGTTCCGCCATGAGGTGCATCCAGCGTTTTTTGCTCGGTCTGAGCCTTTCAGTCGCGGCCCTGGCCGCACAGTCTCAGCCGATCAAGTTGCAGTGCGAGGTCGAAGGCAAGTTTGCCGACGCAGAGGGCAAGGCTACCGCCAATCGGGTGGCCATCGAACTTCAGGTGATCGGAAAGCATCTGTATTTCACCGTGATCGGGCCTAAGCCTTATGAGATGAGGGTTAGCACTCTCGTTACCGAGGAGTACGAGGGCGCCAATCTGACCTCTTCGAGCCAGCTCGGCGCGCGCCGCCGCCATCGGGCCAGCGGTCAGGAAACCAGTTTGCTCATTGAGCGCGGCTCCGTCGAGCTGAGCGCTCACAACGATGTGATGGTGCAGGGCAAGCTGCAGCGGTTCAAGTACACCGGCAAGTGTCGTCAGATTGGCTCGTGAGGAGTCGGATCGAGACTCGGCCAAGGGCTTCAGGCGATGTCCACCGTGTGCACCCCCCAGCGCCCCTTGCGCCGATCGTCGAAATAGCGCTCCAGGGTTTCTCGGACGGTTCTGAAAGCCAGTTCCTCCCAGGGGATTGATTCCTCGGTGAAAAGTCTGGCTTCCTGGGTCTCGTGGCCAGGCTGGAAATGTGTGCTGAGCAGACGGGCCCGGTAGAACAGGTGGACCTGTCCGACCCGAACCACATTCATCACGGTAAAGAGGTCCTGCATTTCAATGCTGGCGCCCGCCTCTTCATCGGTTTCTCGCGCGGCCCCTTGCGCGGTGGTTTCACCCAGTTCCATGAAGCCGGCCGGTAGGGTCCACTTGCCGCGCCGCGGCTCGATATTGCGCTTGCACAAAAGCACCTGTTCTCCGCGCTCGCCCCACCAGGCGATCGTGCCCACCACATTGAGGGGGTTCTCATAGTGGATGGTTTGGCAGGCGGTGCAGACCGCTCGCTGTCGAGTGTCGCCGTCATCGGGTAGCCGGTAGGCCACGGGCGAGCCGCATTGGCGGCAGTATTTGATGCCTGGACTTTGCATGGGGGACTGCGGCTGTATCGCGATCGGGCTGGGCTTTAGCTGACTCGCACTTTGAGCGAGCCCAGTCCATCGATACCGCCTTCCATTAGATCACCGGCGGCGACCGCTGCCACACCTTCGGGCGTGCCGGTGAAGATGAGATCGCCCGCCTGAAGTTCCCAGGCTGCCGAGAGATGCTCAATCGTCTCGGCCACACTCCAGATCAGCTTACTGATCTGACTGCGCTGTTTGTCTTGGCCGCCGACCTTGAGGTAAATCTCTGCCTGATCGACAGAGCCGGCTTTGCGGGCCGGCATGATCGGTCCGATCGGAGCGGAGTGATCAAAGGCCTTTCCAATGCACCAGGGGCGGCCTTGCTTCTTCATTTCGTTCTGCAGGTCACGTCGGGTCATGTCCAGTCCGACTGCATAGCCGTAAATGTGGTCGTGAGCCTGGGCGGCGCTGATGTTTCGGCCCCCTTTGCCGATCGCCACCACCAACTCGATTTCGTGGTGCAGATTCTGTGTCTGGCTCGGGTAGGGCATGGTCCCGATGGTGCCTTCAGGCACGACTACCAGCGCGTCTGCCGGCTTGAGGAAGAAAAACGGGGCCTCCCGCCCGGAAAACCCCATCTCTTTGGCGTGTTCGACGTAATTGCGGCCTACGCAATAGATTCGGTGCACCGGAAATTGCTCATCGGATCCAGCAACAGGTACGGCAACGGGCGGGGCAGGCGGGTGGGTATAGGGCATGGGGTGCTCTCTTTGCAGGTCAGAGAAAAGCCAGGGAATTCGGACCGCCGAATTTAAACAGCTTTTGTGTCTGGCTGTCGAATTCCCCCGAAAGAGTCGGCTTGCCCCGGCGCCAAGGGTCCGGCCCCTTAAACTTCGAGGCATGGTTAAGAGTTATCACTTCAGAGCAGCGCCCGCCCATCTGATTCGGCGCACCCATCAGATTGCGATGGCCCTGTTCATGCAGGAGGTTGGTGGCTTTGACATCACGCCGGTGCAGTTTGCCGTGCTCAATGCCCTGATGGATGAGCCCGGTCAGGACCAGGTTTCGCTGGCGGCACGGGTTGCATTTGATGCCGCCACATCGGGATCGGTAATCGGGCGCCTGGAAACCAAGGGATGGGTGAGGCGGCGACCCGACGAAAAGGATCGGCGGCGCAAGCGTTTGTGGGTCACCCCGCAGGGCTGCGCAGTGGTTTCGCAGATCAGGCGGGCGGCGGTTCGTACCCAGCGGCGGCTGCTCGAGCCGCTGGATCCAGGCGAGCAGGAGCTTTTGCTGGAGATGCTGGGGCGGGTGATTGCGCGTCATGAGGGGCTCGAATCGGTCCGAAGCTAAGTGCTCACGGATTCGCGCCTGCCCCTTTGCCCCTTGCTTCATCGGTTACGGCCGCGGTGGTCTGAGACAATCTGTGCATGTCAGACCTTACCTTAGCTGCCGGAGAGCGCGCAGCCTCCCCGGCGCCCCGCGTGGGATTTGTCAGTCTCGGTTGTCCCAAGGCGCTGACCGACTCCGAACTCATCCTCACTCAATTGAGTGCAGAGGGCTATCAGACGTCCAAGTCCTTTGAAGGGGCCGACCTCGTGGTGGTCAACACCTGTGGCTTCATTGATGAGGCCGTCAAGGAAAGCCTCGACACCATAGGGCAGGCACTGGCTGAAAACGGGCGCGTGATCGTGACCGGCTGCCTGGGGGCCCGCTCGGATGAGGGGGGTAATAACCTGGTCCGCGGCCTGCACCCCAGTGTGCTGGCGGTAACCGGGCCGCACGCCACGCAGGAGGTGATGGATGCGGTGCATCAGCATTTGCCCAAGCCACACGACCCCTTCTTGGATCTGGTGCCACAGCCCTTTGGTGCTGCGGGGGTCAAGCTGACACCTCGGCATTACGCTTATCTGAAGATCAGCGAGGGCTGTAACCATCGCTGTACCTTCTGCATCATCCCTTCGATGCGGGGTGATCTGGTTTCAAGGCCAATCGGCGATGTACTCAAGGAGGCACAGGCGCTATTCGAGTCGGGGGTCAAGGAACTCTTGGTGATCAGCCAGGATACGTCGGCTTATGGCGTCGATGTTCAATACCGGACGGGTTTCTGGTCGGGGCGCCCCATCAAGACAAGAACCTTCGAACTGGTTCGTGCGCTGGGGGAGCTGGCGGCACCGTTTGGCGCGTGGGTTCGGCTGCACTATGTTTACCCCTATCCCAGCGTGGATGAACTACTCGACCTGATGGCCGACGGCCACGTCTTGCCCTATCTGGATGTGCCGTTTCAGCACAGCCATCCTGAGGTGCTCAGGCGAATGAAACGACCAGCCAGTGGCGAACGCAACTTGGAGCGGCTGGCGCGATGGCGTGAGCGCTGCCCGCAGCTGGTGGTACGCAGCACTTTCATTGTGGGTTTTCCTGGTGAGACGGAGACTCAATTTGAAGACCTGCTCGAGTTCATGCGTCAGGCCCGTATTGATCGAGCCGGTTGCTTTGCCTACAGTCCGGTCCGAGGCGCGGCCGCCAATGAGTTGAGCGACCCCTTGCCCGATGCG
>JBEIHE010000053.1:0-20346 GCA_040381515.1 Polaromonas sp. | reverse complement strand
GCACTTGCCTGGGGGAGCACTTGCCTGTGGGAGCACTTGCCTGTGGGAGCACTTGCCTGTGGGAGCACTTGCCTGTGGGAGAACTTGCCTGTGGGAGCGCCGCCCTCGGCGCGATCGCCCGCATAAAATCCACCGCTTGCCTGCCGCTGCGGCCTGCGCCCGATCAAACGGCCCTGGCCCCTCAACCCTGCCCATTCGAATGACCGCCCGTCGCCTTTTTGTCACCACCGCCTTGCCGTATGCCAATGGCCGTTTTCACATCGGTCACATCATGGAGTACATACAGGCTGACATCTGGGTGCGCTTTCAGCGCATGCGCGGCCATGAGGTGCATTTTGTGTGTGCCGACGATGCCCACGGCGCCCCCATCATGATTGCCGCTGAGAAGGCGGGCCTGAGCCCACAACAGTTTGTGGCCGATATTGCAGCCGGACGCAAGCCGTATCTCGAGGGCTTTCACATCAGCTTTGACAACTGGCACTCGACCGATGGCCCCGAGAACCATCAGCTTGCGCAGGCGGTTTACCTGGACCTCAAGAAAGCCGGGCTGATCGAAACCCGCACCATCGAACAGTTCTTCGACCCTGGGAAGAACATGTTTCTGCCCGACCGCTTCATCAAGGGTCAGTGTCCGAAATGCGGGGCGGCCGACCAGTATGGCGATAACTGCGAGGCCTGTGGCGCCGTCTACGCGCCCACCGAACTGAAGAACCCCTACTCGGCCTTATCGGGCGCGCAACCGGTGCTGCGGCAGTCTGAGCATTTCTTCTTCAAGCTCTCCGACCCGCGCTGCATCGAGTTTTTGCAGCGATGGACCACCAGCGGGGCCGTGCAACCCGAGGTGCTCAACAAGATCAGCGAATGGATTGCTGCGGGTGAAGACGGCAAGCCCAAGATGGGCGACTGGGACATCTCCCGCGACGCGCCCTACTTTGGCATCGAAATCCCCGATGCACCGGGCAAGTATTTTTATGTCTGGCTCGACGCGCCGATTGGCTACCTGGCCTCACTTAAGAATTACTTTGACCGCACAGGCCGCAACTACGAAGCCTTCATGGCCGACCCTGCGGTCGAGCAGATTCACTTTATCGGCAAGGACATCATCACCTTCCACACGCTGTTCTGGCCGGCCATGCTGCATTTTTCAGGGCGCAAGGTTCCCAGCCATGTGTTTGTGCACGGCTTTCTAACCGTTAACAACGGCGAGAAGATGAGCAAGAGCCGCGGCACGGGTCTGGATCCGCTCAAGTACCTGAGCCTGGGCATGAATCCGCAGTGGCTGCGCTACTACCTGGCAGCCAAGCTCAATGCGCGCAACGAAGACCTCGATTTCAATGCAGAAGACTTCATGCTGCGGGTCAATGCAGACCTGGTGGGCAAATACATCAATATCGCCAGCCGGGCGGCGGGCTTTCTGACCAAGCGCTTTGAGGGCCGACTCACCGAAGATTTCGATGCGCAAGGCGCCGCGCTGCTGCAGACCTTGCAGGCGGCCGGCTCAAGCATTGCCGAACACTACGACAGCCGGGAATATGGCAAGGCCTGCCGTGACATCATGGCGCTGGCCGATCAGGTCAATGCCTATGTCGACCAGCACAAGCCCTGGGAGCTGGCGCGCGATCCAGCCCACAACCGGCAGCTTCACCAGGTCTGCTCGGTGCTGCTCAACGCCTTTGCGGTGCTCAGCCGCTATCTGGCGCCGGTGCTGCCGGACCTGGCCGGCGAGGTGGAAAAACTCACTGGCCTGAGCCTGCAGCGCTGGGACACGCAAGAGCCGGTGCGGACGATCACGCCCTACCAACACCTGATGCAGCGGGTTACCCCCGAGCAATTGCAGGCCCTGTTTGAACCCCCGCCGCAGAGCGAGGGCGCTGCCGCCCCGAAATTGGAATCTGACCCCAATTTACCTGACCCCAATTTGCCTGGGGGTGAAGCGATTGCCGAGACCCTCACCATCGATGACTTTGCCAAGGTCGATTTGCGCATCGCGAAAATCGTGGAGTGCGAACCGGTGGAGGGATCGACCAAGTTGCTGCGCCTGAGCCTGGACGTGGGCGAGGGCCGACTGCGGCAGGTGTTCTCTGGGATCGCTTCGGCCTACAAGCCCGAGGACTTGCGGGGCAAGCTGACCGTGATGGTGGCCAATCTGGCGCCGCGCAAGATGAAGTTCGGCATCAGCGAAGGCATGGTCCTGGCCGCCAGCCACGGGCAGGAGCAGGCCCATCCGGGCATCTATTTGCTCGAGCCCTGGCCGGGTGCGCAGCCCGGGCTCCGCATACGCTGAAATCGCCGCGAGGGCGCGGCTCCCGCGGGTCCCGGCTTAAGGCACGGGTGTGGGAGCGCCGCCCTCGGCGCGATTGAGCGCTTGATCCGCCACACCCTCCGCGCGATGACGTCGGACCGATGTGGGCCAGACAAATCAAGCGCGGGCTTAAAATCCTTTTCAATTCCTACCGCATCCCAACGCAAGCCATGCCCCTCTTTAGCCGCCCTCACTACACCTCGGGTATCACCGAGTTCATCGATCAGCTCAAGACGCACAAGCCTGAGCTGGAGTCCAAGCAGCGTCAGGGACGATCGATCTGGTGGGATTCGGCCATTGACCGCGAGGACCAGCGCGAATTCCAGCAAGCCCGGGTCGCCCAAAAGGCTTATGTCTATCAGACCACTGGCCACCCTAACAGCCAGTAAGCGCTTGCTCACAATCTTTCTGTGACCACCGAGATCCCGCCGGGCACGGAGCCCGAAGCCAAGGGCCTGCTGCTGCCGCTGCAGGACGAGTTGTCGCTGCCGGTGGTCAACGCCGTGGGGGTGGACCCCGATGAATCTCCGGCCATTCCGGCCATGCCCGAGGTGGTCGATCAGGTGGCGCTGGCTCGGCTGTATGGAGAGCCCCTGTTTGCCCTGCCGCAGGACCTCTACATCCCACCCGATGCCCTGCGCGTCTTTCTGGAGGCCTTCGAGGGACCGCTGGATCTGCTGCTCTACCTGATCCGCAAGCAGAACTTCAACATTCTGGACATCCCGATGGCCGCGGTCACGCGGCAGTACCTCAGCTATGTGGAAGAGATTCGCGCCACCAATCTTGAGCTGGCGGCCGAGTACCTGTTGATGGCGGCCATGCTGATCGAGATCAAGTCGCGCATGCTGCTGCCGCCCAAAAAGACGGCAGAGGGTCAGGAGCCAGAGGATCCGCGAGCTGAACTGGTCCGACGTCTGCTCGACTACGAACGCATGAAGCTGGCGGCCCACAAGTTAGGCGAGTTTCCACAGCTCGGCCGCGATTTCGTGCGTGCGCAGATTTACGTTGAACAGGCCCTGCAGCCGCGTTTCCCGGACGTGCACGTGGTCGATCTTCAGCAGGCCTGGCGCGACATTCTCAAACGGGCCAAGCTGGTTCAGCACCATGTCATTTCACGCGAGCAATTGAGCGTGCGCGAGCACATGAGCCTGGTGCTCAAGAAATTGCAGGGCCGCCGCTTCGTCGAATTTGAAAAGCTTTTTGACGTCGATCGGGGGCTGCCCGTGATGGTGGTGACTTTTGTGGCGCTGCTGGAGTTGACCAAAGAGGGTCTGATCGATGTGACCCAGGCCGAGGCCTACGCGCCCATCTACGTGCGTCTGGCTTACACACCGGCCTGAGCAACGCTGCTGCCAGCAGGGATGTTCCCTTGCGCCCGGCCGGCCGATCGATACACTGCGGGCCGCCCGACCGACCGATGCTTAGAAACCCCACTTTGATGGCCCTCTGCCCATGAGCTCCACACCGCCACCACCCGCAGCACCGACCGAAGCGGCCTCGCCCTATGGCACTCTGCCGCCCGCGAGCGTGCCCGCCTCACGCCGACCCCTAAGCCTGCCACGCCTGCGCGAGATGCACAGCAGCGGCGAGAAGATCGTGATGCTGACCGCCTACGACGCCACCTTTGCGGCCGTGGCCGATGCGGCCGGCGTCGAGGTCATTCTGGTGGGTGACTCACTGGGCATGGTCTGCCAGGGACTGAGCAGCACAGTGGGCGTGAGCCTGGAGACCATGCGCTACCACACCGAAAGCGTGGTGCGGGGCCTGCGCCGTGTGCAGGGTACGGCCTGGGTGATCGGCGATCTGCCCTTCGGTTCCTACCAGGAATCGCGCGAACAAGCACTGCGCAGCGCTGCCTCCTTGATGCAGGCCGGCGCGCACATGGTCAAGCTCGAAGGCGGGGGCTGGACCGCCGAGATCATTCACTTTCTAGTCGAACGCGGTATTCCGGTCTGCGCCCACTTGGGTCTGACGCCGCAGACGGTGCACGCGCTGGGCGGCTACCGGGTCCAGGGCCGCGGCGACGATGCGGGCACCACCCTCAAGCGCCAGGCCCACGAGCTGCAAGACGCAGGTGCGGCCATGCTGGTGCTGGAGATGGTGCCGGCCCGACTGGCCGCCGATCTGACCGTCGAACTCAAGCAATGCGCCACCATCGGCATCGGGGCTGGCCGTGGCACCGCCGGCCAGGTGCTGGTCATGCACGACATGCTGGGGATCAACCTGGGCAAGAACCCCAAGTTCGTACGCAACTTCATGGACGGGGCCGGCAGCGTGCGCCAAGCCATGCAGGCCTATGTGCAGGCCGTCAAGACCGGTGCATTTCCCCAAGATGACATCCACAGCTGGTAGGTCAGCGGGTAAAGTGCTGTTCCCACCAACCAAGGCCAAAGCGGCATGAAGATTGTTCACACCATCGACGCACTGCGCGCAGCGCTGACACCGAGCCGGCGTCCGGCGTTTGTCGCCACCATGGGCAATCTGCACCGCGGTCACCTGCAACTGGTGCAGCACGCTCGCAGCGCGGGCGATTTCACGGTGGCCAGCATCTTCGTCAACCGGCTGCAATTTGCGCCCCACGAGGACTTCGACAGCTACCCACGCACCTTTGAAGCCGACGTGGCTGCGCTGCGCAATGCAGGCTGCCAACTGCTGTTCGCACCGGGCGAGACCGACCTGTATCCCCAAGCCCAGACTTTTCGTGTGCAGCCCGACCCTGCACTGGCCGATCTGCTAGAGGGGCAGTTTCGTCCGGGCTTCTTCACCGGGGTGTGCACGGTGGTGATGAAATTGTTCCAGGCCGTGTTTGCCGGCAAAAGTGAAGGTGTAGCCCTTTTCGGATTGAAGGACTACCAGCAGCAACTGATCATCCGGCACATGGTGCATCAATTTGCCCTGCCAATCCAGATCCTGACCGGTGCCACTGAGCGCGATGCCGATGGCCTGGCTCTCTCCTCGCGCAACGGCTACCTCAGCGCCGACGAGCGGGCCGAGGCGGTGGCCCTGCCCAGGGCTTTGCAGGCGCTGGCCACCTCGGCACGTACGGCCCAGGCCCAGGACCTGAACGCGCTGGAGCGCCAGGCCATGCAGGCCCTGCAGGCACGCGGCTGGCAGACCGACTACCTCACGGTGCGACGGCGCGACAACCTGCTGCCGCCCGACGGCCCCCTCAGTGGCCAGGCCCTGGTGGCGCTGGGTGCCGCCCGACTGGGCCGCACACGCCTGATCGACAACCTTGAGTTTTAAGTCACAGCCCGCCATGTCTGCCCGGCCACAGCAGCTCGACCCACCGGCTCAGGGGTCTACCCTGATCGTATGAACCCCTAAAGACAGGGGCTTCATACAAAAGCTATAAACGCGGGTTCTTCGGAGACAACACTCGTGCAATTTCTGCAGCTGGTCATCAGCGGGATCGCCCTGGGCTGCATCTACGGGCTGATCGCCCTGGGTTTCGTGCTGATTTACAAAGCCACCGAAACGGTGAGCTTTGCACAGGGCGACCTGATGATGCTCGGTGCTTTTGGCGGCATGGTCTGCATGACCTTGCTGGGTTTTCCCTTCTGGCTTGCCGTTCTGTCGGCCATGACAGGCATGGGGCTGATGGGCCTGCTGATCGAGCGCGCCCTGATACGGCCCATCCTGGGTCAGCCGGCGTTTTCCATCGTGATGCTCACCATCGGGGTGGGTTATGTGGCACGCGGCCTGATCACCATGATCCCGGGCATCGGGACCGATACCCATGTGTTGCCGGTGCCTTACAAGGACGCTCTGCTCAACCTTGGCGGCCTGATCATCCCGGTGGAACAACTGGTGGTCATGGTCTTCACCGCCCTGCTGTGCGCCGCTCTGTTTGCGCTGTTCCGCTACACCAAGCTGGGCATTGCCATGCAGGCGTCCTCGCAGAACCAACTGGCGGCCTACTACATGGGCATTCCGGTCAAGCGGCTCAACGGACTGGTGTGGGCGCTGGCGGCCCTGATGGCCGCAATCGCCGGCCTGCTGCTGGCGCCCATCACCTTCGTGCACGCCAACATGGGCTTCATCGGCCTGAAGGCCTTCCCCGCTGCAGTGGTGGGCGGCTTCAGCAGCCTGCCTGGGGCCATCGTTGGCGGCATGATCATCGGGGTGGTCGAATCGCTGGCTGGCTTCTACCTGCCTGAAGGCTTCAAGGATATTGCCGCTTATGTAGTGGTGCTCATCATGCTCATGGTCATGCCCAACGGACTGTTCGGCGAACGCCTGCGAAAGAAAGTCTGATGCGCTTTATCTTCAAGACCAGTTACGAGCAGGACCTGCGCCTGGCCAAGCACGAGGGTCACCGCCTCTGGTACGGCCTGCTCGGCGTGTTTCTGCTGTCGGCACCTTGGCTGGTGTCGGAGTACCTGCTGGCGCAACTGACCTTTATCCTCATCTATTCGGTCGTCGGCCTGGGCCTGATGATGCTCGCCGGCTTTACCGGCCTGTTCTCCATCGGTCACGCCGCCTTCCTGGGCGTGGGGGCTTACACGCAGGCGGTGCTCACGCAAATGGGCTGGCCTTTTCCACTGGCCATGGCCGCAGCCGGTCTGTTGTCGGCCGCAGTCGGCGTGGTGGTGGGGCTGCCAGCGCTGCGCGTCAAGGGCATCTACCTGGGCATTGCGACGCTGGCTTTCGGCTTTATTGTGGAAGAGGTGTTTGCACGCTGGGACAGTGTGACCGGCGGGAGCACCGGCAAGACGGTGGGAGCACCGCAGGTCATGGGCTGGGTGGCCGACACGGGCGTCTCGTTTTATTTCATTTGCCTGGTGGTCACGGTGCTGGCCACGCTGGCCTGCCTGAACCTGCTGCGCTCACCCACCGGACGTGCCTTCGTGGCCATTCGCGATTCCGAAATCTCGGCACAGAGCATGGGCATCCACCTGGCCTACTACAAGACCCTGAGCTTTGCGCTCTCGGCAGCGCTGGCGGGCATCGGTGGCGCCCTGTACGCTCACCAGATCCGCTTTCTCACCCCGGACCAATTCAACATCATTCAGTCGATTGATCTGCTGCTGATGGTGGTAATTGGAGGACTGGGCTTCATACACGGCGTGTTTCTGGGAGCCATCTTTCTCATCGGATTGCCGCAGGCCATCTCGATGGTCAAAGACTTCCTTCCCGAAGCCATTGGAACGGCCCCGGGTCTGAAGTCGGTCGTCTACGGCGCCGTGCTGATTGCATTTGTGCTCTTTGAGCCCATGGGCCTGTACGGCCGCTGGCTCAAGATCCGTACCTATCTGCAGCTGTTTCCCTTCTATCGCAAGGGCATGTTCAAGCGGCAAAAATCCTTTCAGAAATCCGATCGCCTCAAATGAAAGCCGCTAGATCGTCACATCTGCCGGGAGCGCCCTCATGAGCGAACCCTTGCTGCAGGCCAGCGGGCTGAGCGTGCGCTTTGGTGGCGTGCTGGCCGTCAACAATGTCAGCTTTGATGTTCGGCCGGGCGAGGTCTTCACCCTGATCGGGCCCAATGGTGCGGGCAAGACCACGGTCTTCAATTTGATCAGCCGCATCTACACGCCCACCGCTGGCCAGATTCGTTACCTGGGGCCGCAGGGTCCCCTGACGCTGACCGATCTGCCGGCGCACCGAGTGGCCGCCATGGGCATCGCCCGCACCTTCCAGAACATCGAACTGTTCGAGCATGCGACCGTGCTGCACAACCTGCTGATCGGCTGTCACACCCACCGCAGCAGCAGCCCCTGGCAGGATCTGCTCTTTACATCCGCCGTGCGGCAGGCCGAATTGCGCGCGCGCGAAGAGGCCGAGAAAGTGATCGAATTCCTTGACCTTCAGCACTACCGCGACACCCTGGTGGCGGGCTTGCCCTACGGCGTGCGCAAGGTGGTCGAGCTTGGCCGGGCCCTGTGCACCCAACCCCGCCTGCTGCTGCTTGACGAGCCTTCGTCTGGCCTCAATGTCGAGGAAACCGACGACATGGCCTTCTGGATTCAGGACATCCAGAAGGACCTGGGCATCACCGTGCTGATGGTCGAGCACGACATGTCCCTGGTCTCGCGCGTTTCCGACCGGGTGCTGGCCATGAACCAGGGCCAGGTGCTGGCTCTGGGCACGCCCGCTGAAGTACAAAGCAATCCGGCCGTGATCGAGGCCTATTTGGGCACTGCCGAAGATGTGTCCTCACTGAGGCGCTCGGCGACTTCGGCCGCAGGAGCGCCGCGATGAACATGGCCACGCAAGAAGGCGATCTGCTGCTGGAGTTGGCCAATGTGGAGAGCGCCTATGGGCCGATCCGCGCCATCCGCGGCGTCAGTCTGAAAGTGCGGCGCGGCCAGATTGTCACCGTGCTCGGCTCCAACGGCGCGGGCAAGACCACCATCCTCAAGACCATCTCCGGCATCATTGATCCGCGCAAGGGGCAGGTGCATTTTTGCGGCCAGGACATCACCGCACACGACCCGGCCGATATCGTGCAGCGCGGCCTGTCCCACGTGCCCGAGGGCCGTGAGGTGTTTCCTCTGCTGTCGGTGCGCGATAACCTGCTGATGGGCGCCTATACCCGAAACGACCGTGACGGCGTGGCCCGCGACATCGAAACCGTCTACGGCTACTTCCCGATCCTGCGCGAACGGTCGCAACAAGACGCCGGTCTGCTCTCCGGTGGCCAGCAGCAGATGCTGGCTATTTCGCGCGCGCTAATGGCGCAGCCGCAGCTCATCTTGCTTGATGAGCCCAGCCTGGGTCTGTCGCCCAAGCTCACCCGGGAGATCTTCGAGATCGTGGTGCGCATCAACCGAGAACGCGGTACCACCATCTTGCTGGTTGAACAAAATGCCAATATGGCGCTCAATGCAGCCGACCACGGCTACGTGCTCGAGAACGGGCGCATCGTCATGGAAGACAGCTGCGACCGTCTGCGCGAGAAGGAAGACATCCGCGAGTTCTACCTCGGCATGAAGGACGCTGGCGTGCGCGGCGAGCGACGCTGGAAGAAGAAAAAGAACTGGCGCTAGACCCATGAACCTCTGGCAATCCGATCAGATCCAGCCCGAAACCCGCGTGGTCCTCGAAGGGGAGACCATCCCGGCCCTGTTCTGGAAGGCTGTCGATCAACGCGGCGATGCGGTCTGGCTGCGCCAGAAGGAACTGGGCATCTGGCGCAGCCAAAGCTGGCGCGAAGTGGGCGAAGGGGTGCGCGAGATCGCCGGCGGGCTGCTCAGCCTGGGGCTTGGGCGCGGCGAAGTGGTCTCCATCCTGGCCAATACCCGCCGCGAGTGGGTCATGGCCGACCTGGCCGTGCTCAGTTGTGCGGCGGTCGCCAACGGCATCTATCCCACCGATGCAGCGGCCCAGGTGCAGTATCTCTGCGAGGACTCAGGCACCACCGTGCTGTTTGTGGAAGACGACGAGCAGCTCGACAAGGCCCTGGAGGTGCGCGCGCAATTGCCCCGGCTGCGCCAGATCGTCGTCTTTGATGTGGAAGGCCTGCGCGGACTCCATGACCCGATGGTCATGAGCCTCGATCAGCTGCGCCAAGCCGGCCGGGCCCACCTGTCGGCTCATCCCGAAGCGCTGCAGCAGCGTCTGCAGCAACTGGCACCCGACGATCTGGCCATCCTCGTCTACACCTCGGGCACCACCGGAAAACCCAAGGGGGCCATGCACACCCACCATGCGCTGGTCTACACAGTGCGCGGCTACAACACCCTGATCTCGCGCAGCGAAGCCGACGAAAGCATGTGCTTCCTGCCCCTTTGCCACATCGCCGAGCGCGTGGGGGGTGAGTACTTCTCGCTCTACACCGGCTGCAAGCTCAACTTTGTGGAAAACCCCGAGACCGTTCCAGAGAACGTACGCGAAATAGCGCCCACCGTCTTCACCGCGGTGCCGCGGGTATGGGAAAAGTTTTACTCCGGCGTCATGATCGCGCTCAAGGAATCGGGGCGGCTGCAACAGCTGGCCTACGGCTGGGCCATCTCGGTCGGATACCGGGTGGCCGATGCCGTCATTGAAGGACGACCGGTCGGCGCCCTCATGCGCCTGCAGTTCAAGCTGGCCCGCCTGCTGGCCCTGGACAACACCCGCAAGCTGATCGGCATTCACCGGGCCCGGTATTGCGTGACCGGGGCAGCCCCGATCTCACCCGAGCTGGTGCGCTGGTATCTGGCCCTTGGCGTGCCCATGCTCGAAGTCTGGGGCATGACCGAAACCTGCGGCGCCTCCACCGGCAATCCACCTCAGGCCATCAAACCGGGCAGCATCGGACCGGCTGCAGGCTTCAATGAAGTGCGCATTGACCCAGCCACCGGCGAAATCCTGGTGCGCGGCCCCAATGTGTTCAAGGGCTATCTGAATCTGCCGGAAAAAACCGCCGAAGCCATCGATGCCGAGGGCTGGCTGCACACCGGGGACGTCGGGGTGATGGACGAGCAGGGCTATCTGCGCATCACCGACCGCATGAAGGACATCATCATCACCGCCGGGGGTAAGAACATCACCCCCACCGAACTGGAAAACGAACTCAAGTTCTCGCCCTACATCACCGACGCGGTGGTCATCGGCGACAAGCGCCCTTATCTGGTGGCCATCGTCATGATCGATCAGGACAATGTCGAGAAATTCGCCCAGGACCGGGAAATCCCCTTCAGTAATTACGCCAGCTTGACGCGGGCACCGGAAGTGCAAGAATTGATTCAGGTCGAACTGGACCGGGTCAACGCCAAATTTGCCCGTGTTGAGCAGATCAAGAAATTTTTCCTGCTCGACAAGCAGCTCAGCGCCGAAGACGAAGAACTCACGCCCACCATGAAGCTCAAGCGCAAGCTGGTTGAAAACAAATACGCCCCGCAAATCGAGGCCATGTACCGTTAAGTTCGCCGTCTCACCATCCAAAAGGAGAATCCCATGACCCCACGCGCCAAGGCGCTCGCCCTCGCCGTCTCCGCCGCCTCGCTGACTCTGTCGGCAGGCTTGGCTCAGGCCCAGAACCAGGGCGTGAGCAAGGACACCATCACTGTTGGAACCATCCAGGACCTTTCAGGGCCGCTGGCAGGCTTTGGCAAGCAGGTTCGCGCCGGCATGCAGCTGCGGGTGGACGAACTCAATGAGCAGGGCGGGGTCAATGGCCGTCGCATCAGGCTGCTGGTCGAAGACTCGGGCTATGACCCCAAGCGAGCGGTGCTCGCCGCACAGAAGCTGGTCAACCAGGACAAGATCTTTGCGATGGTCGGCCATATCGGTACCGCACAGAACCTGGCTGCCATGCCGGTCCAATTCGAGAAGAACGTGATCAACTTCTTCCCGGTGACCGCCGCGCGCGAAATGTACGACCCCTTCCACAGGCTCAAGTACTCCTTTGCCGCCACCTACTACGACCAGATGCGTCTGGCCGTGCCCCGACTGGTCAAGGAAAAGGGCGCCAAGAAAGTCTGCTCCATCTATCAGGACGACGAGTTCGGCCTGGAAGTCCAGCGCGGCGCAGACGACGGTCTGAAGACGCTCAATGTCACCATGGCCGAGAAGACCACCTTCAAGCGTGGCTCCACCGACTTCACCTCCCAGGTGGCTCGCCTGAAGGCCGCCGAATGCGATCTGGTCGTCATGGGCACGCTCATCCGCGAGACCATCGGCACCATTGCCACCGCCCGTCGCACCGGCTTTAACCCCACCTTCGTGGGCTCCAGCGGCGCTTACACCGACCTGATCCACAAGCTCGGCGGTCCCGCCATGAACGGCCTGTACGCGGCCATGACGGTGCAGAACCCCTACCTGGACGAGGCATCGCAGCCCATCCGCTTCTGGGCCAACAAGTACAAGACCAAGTTCAATGAAGACCCGACCGTGTTCTCGGTCTACGGCTACATGGTGGTCGACTCCTTCATCCGCGCCGCACAAAAGGCGGGTAACAACCTGAGCACCGACAGCTTCGTCAAGGCCATGGACAGCATGGTCATCCCACCCGACATCTTCGGCAGCCCCGAGATGCGCTTCGGGCCCCAGCAGCGCCTGGGTAGCAACCTCTCGCGCCTGTCACAGATTCAGGACGGCCGCTGGAAGGTGGTATCGGACTACCTCAAGTAATCCGGAAATTGGGGGCGATCGCGCCGAGGGCGGCGCCCCCACAGGGCGGCGCTCCTACCGCCCATCGATTACCGGCCGTCTTTGAATGTGTGGGAGCCGCGCCCTCGCGGCGATCCCGCGCGCCCTGCTGCCAATCAAAGGCAGCGTCCTACACCTTTTGCAGGTCCTGACAGACGCAGGCAGGCTGTCCAATGCCGGACAGTACTGGACAGGCTTAACGGACGCCGGCGGCTCGCTGCCGGCGCCGCCTTTTACCGCCGCCCATTCTGTCCTGTCGTGCTTCCATGCCTATTGCTCCGGCCTGCGACTCCATCACCGCCCCGCCCACCCACCACTGTCTGCCACAACTGCAGACCCGTCTGCGCCATCTGATGCTGCTGCTGAGCTTGGCGCTGGCACTGGCCCTTGCGCTGGCCCTGGCGCTCGCTCAGGGGCTGAGCCTGATTCCCGGTTGGCCCACCGACGCCCTGTGGCCATGGTGGAGTCACCTCGGACTGCTGGCTGCAGCCTGGCTGCTGGCCGGCCGGCGAGAACAGCGCCTAAGGCAACAAGTGCATGAGCTGCAGCATCAGCTCAAGTCCGCTTGCGCGCACGCGGCCCATAAGGCCAGTGCTCAACAAGCCGCAAGCGTCGAACGGCAGCGCATGGCCCTGGACCTGCACGATGGCGCGATACAGCCCTATATCGGCCTGAAGCTGGCCCTGGAGGCCCTGCATCTGCAGGCCGGGCCTGGGCATCCCCTGGCGTCTGGGCTGCAACGCATCATCGCCATGACCCAGTCCGTCATCGACGATCTGCGTCGGCGCGCGCAGCGTCTGAAGCAGGCACCCCCCAGCGACTTGCTTTGCCTGCGTTCAGAGCTCGAGCAACAGGCCCGACAGATGCACGAATTCCACGGCCTGGACGTCGCCATTCACGCGCCCCAAAGCGCACCACTCAACGCGCGGCTGCATGAAGAAGTGGCCTTATTGGTGCGTGAAGGACTGAGCAATATCCGCCGCCACACCCCGGCGCGCACGGCACAGGTACGAGTCGACTGGAAAAATGGGTGGCTGGGCATTCACATCGCCAATCAGGCGCCGCCGGGCACGCCCCTCTTCACACCGCGATCCATCACCGAACGCGCCCAGGCGCTCGGTGGGCGGGCACTGGTGTGCATGCAGGCCAATGGCCGCACCGATGTCCAGGTGCGACTGCCGGTATAGACCGTGATGCGACTGATGATCGTCGATGACCATCCCACGATGGTCTGGGGGCTCGAGCAGTTGATCGCCTCGCAGGGTGCGCGCATGCAAGTGGTGGCCACGGCGCGCAGCCTTGATGAAGCGCTGCACAAGTCCCAGCAATCCCGGCCCGAGGTGATCCTGCTCGATCTCGATCTCGATGGTCGCAGCGCGCTCGATATCTTGCCCGCCTTGTGCCGACAAAGCGATTGCCGCGTCCTGGTGCTCACCGCCGAGCGCCAGCCCCATGTGCTGGACCAGGCCATACAGCTTGGGGCCTGCGGGGTGGTGGGCAAGGAGGCCAGCGCAGAGACCGTGATCAAGGCCATCGAGAAGGTTCACGCCGGCGAGGTCTGGCTCGACCGGGTCTCACTGGCCCGCGTGCTGCACGGCTGGCAAAAACGCCCGCCCCCCGATGCCGAGCAGGTCCGACAGGCCACCCTGACCCAGCGCGAGCGAAAGATTGTGCAAGTCATCCTCTCCGGTCACGGCGCGGGCAACAAGATACTGGCCGGTCGCTTGTTCATCTCTGAACACACGCTGCGCAACCACCTCAGCTCGATCTATCACAAGCTCGGGGTGAGCAACCGGATGGAGCTGTATCTCTATGCACTCAAGCACCGCTTGGGCGATCCGGATCCGATCACCGGCGACCTGTTTGCCGGCTGAGGCAGCCTCAAGAGCCGCCGCCCAGCTGGGGCATCAGGGTCCGAATCACGGTGATGGCCGCTGGCCCCATGACCACTAGGATGATGGAGGGAAAGATGCACAGCACCAGGGGCAGCAGCATCTTGGTGGGCACACGGGCTGCCGCCTCCTCGGCACGGGTCATGCGCTTGTGCCGCAGCTCATCGGAATACACCCGCAGCGAATCACCGATGCTGGTGCCCAGACGCTCGGCCTGTCGCAGCATCAAGCCAAAGGTGGCGATTTCCTCCACGCCAGTGCGCAAGGCCAGGTGGCGCAGCGCCTGCTCGCGCGGGACACCGGCACGCAGCTCCAGCTGCGTCAAATGCAGCTCATCGGCCAATGCGCCACTGCTCAGGCGCATTTCGCGCTCGACCCGCGCCAGGGCCGAATCCATGCTCAGACCGGCCTCCATGCAGATCAGCATCAGATCGGTGGCATCAGGAAAATGCTCAAAGATTTCGCGCTGACGCTGACGCCGGGCCAGCGCCAAGACCAGATTGGGGGCATAAGAGCCGCACAGGGCCGCCACCGCCAATGCCAGCAGCAGCTCGAGCGTACTGGTGCGCGAACCCTGCAGGGCCGCAAACACCACACCGGCCAGCAGCAGGGGCAGCAAGGTCTTGGCCCCAAAGTAAAGCAGACGCGCATCCTCGCGGCCTATGCCCGCCTGCAGAAAATGCAGCCGCAGCGGTGATTCCTGCCAAGCGCCTGTCGGCGCCGACAGACGGGCCAGCGGTTGCGCCCAACGCGCCGCACGCGCGGTCCAGGCCGTGGGCGCCGCTGGGCCGGCCATTTGCTCCAGGCGCTGCTGTGCCTGCGTGGGAACCAGCCACAGATACAGCCCGGCCAAGGCCAGGGATATCGCAAGAAACACCAGCAAAGCCATCAGCAGCATGGGCGATTTCCTCAGACACGGATGCGTACGATACGCACCATCAAAAACACACCGATGGCCATCATCACCAGCATCCCCTTGAGCAAGCCGATGCCAATCGGATCGGTCCACAGCGGGCTGATGAACTGGGGGTTGAACACCGCCAGCAGGCCGGCCAAGGCAAAGGGCAACACCACCAGGATCCAGGCCGACAGACGCCCTTCGCTGGAGAGCACTCGCACGCGTGACAGCAGGCGCTGACGCGCACGGATCAATTGCGCCAGCTTGCCCATCACCTCAGCCAGATTGCCTCCGGACTCACGTTGGATGAGCACCGCCACCACAAAATAGCGCAGATCGGTCAAGGGGGCTCGTTCAACCAGATGACCCAGCGCCTGCTGCAGACTCAGACCGAAACGCACTTCCTCGTGTACCAATCGGAGTTCACCAGCCAAAGGCTCGCCCAGCTCCTGTGCCGCCATTTGCAGGGCCGAGGAAAACGCATGGCCAGCGCGCAAAGCCCGCGCCATCATGTCCAGCGCATCGGGCAACTGCGCGTACAGACGTGCCAGGCGCTGCTGGCGGCGTCGCAACACGTAAGCGGTGGGCAGCAGACCCACCCCGACCGCAAGAAAAAAGGTCACCGAGGCCGGCCAGCGCAGGGACTGCAGCGCCAGCGCAGTGCCCAGCCCCGCCAACAAGCTGCCCCCCAACCATTGCCAGGGCCGCCAGCGCAGGTCGGCTTGCAACAGCGGATCGCGCAGCAGCCGGCGCATCAGACCTTGGTCAAGCCAGGCGCTCAAAGGGCCGGCATCGGTGGTGGACTGCAGCAGGGGCAGACGGTCGGCATTGAGTTCCAGGGCTTTGAGGCGACGCGCCAGATCGCGGGCCTGCAGGCCAAAAACCGAGCGCCAAAGCAGGTAAGTCCCCTCCAGTAAAAGCAGCAAGGCCACGAACACAAATACCGCCAGCACCAGTGCAGCGGGATGGTTCATCCAGGACAGGATATTCACGAGCCACACTCCATCACGCGCGAGGGATCGAACATCGTCTCCGGCAAATCCAGGCCGAAGGCTTTCAGACGGGTCATGATCTTGGGTCGCACACCGCTGGGCGCGAACTGTCCGATCACCGTGCCATCGGCACCTACGCCGAGCTGGCGAAAACCGAAGACTTCCTGCAGGCTGATCATCTCCCCCTCCATGCCGGTGATTTCCTGGATGCTGGTGATCTTGCGACGCCCGTCAATCAGCCGCAGCGTCTGCACCACCACCGAGATGGCCGCGGCCACCTGCTGGCGCCCGGCCCGAATCGGCAGGCTCAGCCCGGCCATGGCCATCATGTTCTCAAGTCGGGCCAGCGCATCGCGCGGCGTATTGGCATGGATGGTGGTCATCGATCCCTCATGACCCGTATTCATCGCCTGCAGCATGTCCAGCGCCTCAGCGCCTCGGACCTCGCCAATGACGATCCGGTCCGGCCGCATCCGCAGCGCATTACGCACCAGGGCCCGCTGGGTGATCTCGCCCTGCCCCTCCACATTGGGTGGCCGGGTCTCCAGGCGCACCACATGAGGCTGCTGCAATTGCAGTTCGGCCGCATCTTCAATCGTCACCACCCGCTCGCCGTGCGGGATGAAGCCCGAGAGAATGTTCAGCAAGGTGGTCTTGCCCGATCCGGTTCCCCCGGAAATCAGCACATTGACCTTGGCCTGAACCAGAGCCTGCAGAAAGCGGGCCATATCCGGCGTCAGGCTCTGCAGCCCCTCGCCGGTGAGTTTGTCTATCGTCAGCGGCACATGGGAAAAACGCCGAATCGACATCACCGGCCCATCAATGGCCACCGGCCCAATAGCCACATTGACCCGCGATCCGTCGGGCAAGCGGGCATCGACCATCGGGCTCGACTCGTCAATGCGTCGACCGACCCGGGACACGATCTTGTCAATGATGCGCATCAGGTGCGCCTCATCCTGAAAGGTGACCGAAGTCAGCTCCAGCCGACCGCGACGCTCGACATAGACCTGATGCCAGGCGTTAACCAAGATATCCGACACGGTGGGATCGGCCATCAGCCACTCCAGCGGACCGAAACCCATCATTTCGTGCTGGATATCTCGAATGAGCTGGCGGCGCTCGGCCTCATTGATCGCAACCGGCTCCTGCTCGAGCAAACGTTCGGTCAGACGGGCAATTTCCTGACGCAGCACCTCGGGGGCCAGCACCTCCAGCGCTGACAGATCAAACTGTTCGATCAGCCGCATATGCAGCCGACCCTTGATGAGCTGATAGCGCTCGGCCGGCGCAGGCGCGGCCGATGCCAACGTGGCTGCAGCCTGCGCGGGGGCAGGAGCCGCCGGGCGCAGCAGATCGCGCACACTCAGGGGGGGGCTGGCCATACGCGGGCCGGCCTCAAGCACGCTGGAACAGGCGACCGATCAGGCTGCGCCTCTCCGGGCTGCGCGGGCTCAGGCTTCGCGCCAGTTCGGCCAGATGTCGTGTCACCGTGCTCGAGCGAGCCAACTCCAGCACTGGGGTGCTGCGGCTGACCGAGGTGCTGACATCGCGGTAGGCATTGGCCACCACGCGCAGGTTGTCGATCCCCAGCGTGCGCTCAATGTCCTGCGTGCTGACCTCGCTGCCACGCTCAAAGCGGTTAAGGATCCAGCCGGTCTTCTCAGGCGGATAGGCCAAGCCCTTGAAGACTTTCTGCAGCCGCCGGGCATGACGCACACTGGGCAGGCCAGCCTGCATCACCACAAACACCTGATCGGCCAGATCCATGGCGCGCAGGGTCAGGGGATCGAGGTGGCGCTCCAGGTCCATCAGAACAAAGTCGTAGTGCCGCAGCGCCAGACGCACAATCGCCTCCAGATGCTCGGGCCGAATCTCCATCGACTCGGCCAGTTCCTCGGGGGCCGACAAGACCGACAAGCGCTCGCTGATGCGTGTGGTGCAAGCCGAGAGAAAAGCTGCATCGAGCCGCTCAATGTCACAGGCCACATCGGCCAGATGCAACTGCGCCGGTGCTTCACGCAGCAGCGACAGCGCATCGCCAAACTGCAAATTCAAATCGACCAGCAACACCGAGGCATCCACCGCCAGCTGATAGGCCAGATTCGATGCAATGAAGGTTGCACCGCTGCCGCCCTTACAGGCCAGAAAGGCCAGCAAACGCCCGCGCCGGTGGCGGCCGGCAGCCTGGCTGCGCTGCTGCACCCGGTCAACGGCCATCAGCAAAGAGGCGGGTGCGGGTGGAGAGGGCAAGACCTCGCGCACCCCGGCGCGCATCGCACGCAAGAGAAACTCAGGCGATTGCTGCGCGCACAGCATCAGGACCGCCAGCTGCGGATGTTCGGCGGTGATCTGCTCGACCGGCAACAGTTCCTCCGGGTCGCGGCCCATACCGTCGACCACCACCAGATCCGGGTCGTGGTCGCGAATCACTTCGGCCAGGCGGCTTCGGCCGCCCTCGATCTGCACCACCTCATGCGCGCCCCCCTGCAGCACCTGCGAGGTGGGGCCTTGCAGCACCTGCGTCATTTCATTGAGGTGCACCTTGCTCGGAGAAATCAGGGCAATTTTCATGTCGGATCCTGGTTGGGCCAAAAGTTCATGGGGGGAACGTTCTTCATAGGGCACACAGCGCCGCGCTATTGGCGTCCTGCCGCATGGCCTCGCGAGGCGAGGTCACTGCAATAGCCGGCAAAGGCAGGGGGGCCAATGCATCGACACCTGCAATCGGGGAAATCCACCTGAAGGCCAAACCGTTGACTCGCAGCTTCAAGGACTGGCAGTCATTGACGGTGCACGCGGCCGGCGACCATTCCACCGTCACCGAGGAAATGGCGGGCACCATGCGCTGCATCAGCGTTCTCACATCCGAGCTGCGGGTGGTGTCGTCACAGACGGCTGCATAGCGCGCGCCCATGCGGGCGGCCTCTTGGGCCGCATGAAAGGTATAGAGCAGGCGCGTCAGATCGACCAGCCCCAGGAAGAAAGTCAGAAAGACCAGCAGCACCAGCGCAAACTCAATCACGCTGGCACCCGATTGGACCGAACGCTGGCGCAAGTTCAACAAACGGTGCCGCATGAGGCAATCCTCTGGGTGGCCGCAATCACCCGGAAATTGATACGCCCGAGTTCCACACCCGCCCAGGACACCAGCAGGGAATTGAAGGCATAGGAGGGCACGGTCACGGTCACCAGCGCCATGCCGCTCTGGGCATCGCGTTGCCAGCTCACCTGCACCGGATGGGAAGCGCTCAGATCGCTCAGCTGCAAGGGGCCGGTGGCCGACAGGCTGCCGCGCAAGACCAAATTGCGGGCCTGGTCGGCACCCTCGCCAGGCTTCTGAGCCGCCAGATAGCGGGCCGCCTCGCGCGCCGACTGCACCAGCACCTTGTAGTGCCAGAAAGCGCGGCCAAGCTCAACCACCGTCAGGCTCAACAGCAGCAAAAGCGGCAGCACCAGGGCGAATTCCACCAACGCCACTCCCCGCTGAGCCCGTGCCGATGCATAAAAACGTCGACCCATGGTTCAGCGCACCAAAGTGGCCACCAGCGGGCCCAGGTTGCCACCGGGCAGGCCACTGGTCAGGCAGGGCGAATCGGCGTTAGCCGCATTCCCGATAAATTCAAACTGCAGATCGATCATGGGCGAACTCATAGGCTGGAGCATCAGCATGCACAGGTAATCGGTCACCTGCGCATTGGCATTGACCACCGGCACGATCACCACCCGCGTCTGTGATGCATACGCCGGTCCCGGCGGCACCAGAGTCTTGCTGCCTCCCGACAGCTTGAGCCCGGTGATGCTCTCGCAGTCATTCAGGCGGGTGCCGGTATCGGCGCAGGACGCGCCGACCGCACTTTTGGTCAGATAGTTCGCTGCCGTCGCATGTGCGCCGGCCGGCGTCGCACCACGATAAGCGCCAAACTGCGAGGGCCAGTTCTTGGCCGTGTAGGCGTAGCCGGTACGATCGAGCAAGGCCGCAGCCTCAGGGGGTGGATTGTTTTTTTGGATGCCAAAGCGCAGGTTCCAGGCATCGGTGACCGAGGCCTGGGCTCCGGGCGTTCCCAAGCGGTCCCCCACACGGACACCGCAATAGCCCAGCAACTCTCTTTCGGTTTCAGCCGCATTGACCGAGCCATCCAGATTGGCCCAGCCTATTTGCCCCCCGGGCGCCAAGCTCTTGTT
>JBEIHE010000052.1:0-20751 GCA_040381515.1 Polaromonas sp. | reverse complement strand
TGTTGATGATCTTGATCAGAGGATTGACGGCGGGGCCGGCGGTGTCCTTGTAGGGATCGCCCACCGTGTCGCCGGTCACTGCCGCCTTGTGCGCGTCGCTGCCCTTGCCGCCATGGTGGCCGTCTTCAATGTACTTTTTCGCGTTGTCCCAGGCGCCGCCGCCGGTACACATGGAAATGGCCACGAACAGGCCGGTGACGATGGTGCCCATCAACAGTCCGCCCAGGGCCTTGGGGCCCAGGATCAGACCGACTGCGATCGGCACAATCACTGGCAGCAGCGAGGGGATCATCATTTCCTTGATGGCCGCTGTGGTCAGCATGTCGACGGCGCGGCCATATTCGGGCTTTGCGGTGCCCTGCATGATGCCTTTGATCTCGCGGAACTGGCGACGCACCTCTTCGACCACCGCACCGGCTGAACGGCCGACAGCTTCCATGGCCATGGCACCGAACAGGTAGGGGATCAGGCCGCCGATGAAGAGCCCAACGATGACCATCGGATCGGACAGGTCAAAGCTGATCTTCGAGCCGTAGGTCTCCAGCTTGTGGGTGTAGTCGGCAAACAGCACCAGGGCGGCCAGACCGGCCGATCCGATGGCGTAGCCCTTGGTTACGGCCTTCGTGGTGTTGCCCACCGCGTCGAGCGGGTCGGTGACATCGCGCACGCTGCTGGGCAACTCAGCCATTTCGGCAATGCCGCCTGCGTTATCCGTGATGGGTCCGTAGGCGTCAAGGGCGACGATGATGCCGGCCATGCTCAACATGGCGGTGGCAGCCACTGCCACGCCGTAGAGGCCGGCCAGCCAGTAGCTCGCGATGATGGCCACGCAGACCATCAGTACCGGCCAGGCGGTGGACTTCATGCTCACGCCGATGCCCGCGATGATGTTGGTGGCATGGCCGGTGGTCGATGCCTGGGCCACATGCTTGACCGGCGGATAGTCGGTGCCGGTGTAGTACTCGGTGATCCAGACCATACCGGCAGTCAGCAGCAGGCCTACGACGCAGGTGCCGAACAGAGCCATTGCACTGACCTTGTTGCCATCGATGGTCAGGCCCCCAGCAAACATGGTTTGGGTGATGAAGTAGAAGGCCACCAGGCTGAGCACGCCGGCGACGATCAGGCCTTTGTAGAGCGCAGGCATGACATTTTTCATGCCCGGCGCGGCTTTGACGAAAAAGCATCCAATGATCGAGGCCACGATGGACACCGCGCCAAGGGCCAGCGGATAAAGCACCGCGCCGGCGCCCACGCCAGAGACCATTAGCGCGCCCAGCACCATGGTGGCGATCAGGGTGACCGCATAGGTTTCGAACAAGTCGGCGGCCATGCCAGCGCAGTCACCAACGTTGTCGCCGACGTTGTCAGCGATCACGGCCGGGTTGCGCGGATCGTCCTCGGGGATGCCCGCTTCGACCTTGCCGACCAGATCGGCGCCGACGTCAGCGCCCTTGGTGAAGATGCCTCCGCCGAGGCGGGCAAAGATGGAAATGAGCGAGGAGCCAAATGCAAAGCCGATCAGCGGATTGAGTGCGGCCGAGAGGGCCTTGCCCTCCAGCGCAGTGGTGCCGCCTACCAACACCCAGTAGAAGCCGGCCACGCCCAGCAAGCCCAGTCCGACCACCAGCATGCCGGTGATGGCGCCGCCTCGGAAGGCCACATCGAGCGCCGGGCCTATGCCTTGGGTGGCCGCCTGTGCGGTGCGCACATTGGCGCGAACCGACACATTCATGCCGATAAAGCCGCAGGCGCCCGAAAGCACCGCACCAACCACGAAGCCGATGGCGGTCTTGAGGTCCAGGAAGAGGGCGATGAGCACCGCCAGGATGACCCCTACGATCGCAATCGTCTTGTACTGGCGAGCCAGGTATGCGGCCGCGCCTGTCTGAATGGCCGCCGCGATTTCCTGCATGCGGGCATTGCCCGCGTCCTTGCTGAGAATCCAGCTTCTGGCCCAGAAGCCGTAAACGACTGCGATCAGTCCACACACGAGCGCCAGAGTGAGCGCCGAGTTGCCCGTCATATCAAATCTCCATTTTTAGTCGTGAGGGTATCGGTGCAACACAAGGGTCACGCTGCACCGCCTTGCGTTGCTTCCTCAACCCCCCGTCTCCACACGGGGACTGATTGGCCAACCCAGGGAATTTACCGTCAAACCCGTTCGCTTCCTACTGGCCGTCAGCGTCACATCAGTAAAATGAGGGTAAATACCGAGTTTTTCGGGTCCCATCCGAGACGCCGTCCTACCTCTAAAGATGGGCTCTCGACCTCTTTTGAATTTTTTCGCGGAGTTCTCCATCATGTCCCTGGACAACGTCACCCCTGGCAACAAGGTGCCCGATTGCTTCAATGTGATTATCGAAATCCCGATGAACGCCGATCCGATCAAGTACGAGGTGGACAAGGAGACGGGAGCCATCTTTGTGGACCGTTTCATGAGCACTGCGATGCACTACCCGACCAATTACGGCTATGTGCCCAAGACGATTTCCGGCGACGGTGATCCGGTCGATGTGCTGGTCATCACCCCGGTACCGCTCATTCCCGGTGTGGTGGTGCCTTGCCGGGCCTTGGGCATTTTGAAAATGCAGGACGAGGCTGGGGAGGACGGTAAGGTGCTGGCTGTGCCGATTGACAAAATTCTGTCGATCTACACCCAGTGGCAAAAGCCCGAGGACCTCAATCCGATGCGATTGAAGACCATCGCGCATTTTTTTGAGCATTACAAGGACCTTGAGCCAGGCAAGTGGGTCAAGGTTCTGGGCTGGGAGGGCAAAGACGCTGCCCATCAGGAAATCATGAGCGGTATCGAAAATTACCGCAAATCAGGGCGCGGCTCCTGAGGCAAGCCGTCTGTCGTCGGGCTTTAGGCTTGACGGAAGGGGCTGTGCGAGGAAAGCGCGTCTAGATAATCGCGCACCCCGTGGTCCTCGCGCTCAAGAAAGTTCTTGACGGCATCGGCGAAGGCTGGGTGTGAGAGCCAGTGCGCGCTGAGTGTCGAAGTGGGCATCAGAGCCCGGGCCATTTTGTGCTCGCCCTGAGCGCCGCCTTCAAAGCGCCGCACGCCGCGCTCAATGCACCACTGCAGGGGTTGGTAGTAACAGGCCTCGAAATGCAGGCAGTCGACCCGCTCTAGGGCGCCCCAATAGCGACCATAGGCGGCCTCGGGGGTGCTGGAATCGTCCGTGTGGGCCTGTAGGCCGATCAGACTGCAGGCGATGGCCTGGCCCGAGCGCTCGGCGATGAACAGCAACCAGCACTCAGGCAGGTCCCGCGCCATGAGGCGGAAAAAATCGCGGCTCAGGTAGGGGGCGTTGCCGTGCTCGAGATAGGTGCGCTCATAACACCGGTAAAAGAAGTCCCAATCGCGCTCTTCGATGGAAGTCCCGCGCAGCCAGCGGAAGCTCACGCCAGCCTCGGTCACTTTTCTGCGCTCCTGCCGAAGTTTTTTTCGCTTGTCCTGGCTCAGGCAAGAGAGAAAGTCCTCAAAGTCCCGGTAGGGTTGTGCCGTCATCCCGCCTGGATCCGGGCGTCGATTCTCCCAGTGAAACTGCACGGTCTGACGCATCATGAATCCAGCAGCTTTACAGGCCGCTGCGTCGATCGGGTCCAGGAAAAGCAGATGCAGCGAGGACAGACTCTCAGTCTTGCACCAGTCCAGCAGGGCGGCCAAGAGAGCGTGGCGGGCCTCTTCATCGGCAGCCAGCAAGCGTCCCCCGCTGACCGGGGTGAAGGGGCAGGCCACCAAGGCCTTGGGGTAGTAATTCAGGCCGTGCTGCTGGTAGGCCCGCGCCCAAGCCCAATCGAAGACGTACTCCCCATAGGAGTGCTCCTTGAGGTAGACCGCGGAGGCGGCGGCCAAGTCGGCACCCCGCCACAGGGTCAGCAGCCGTAGACGCCAGCCGGTCCGCTCGGTCGCGCCGCCGCTGCGTTCCAGTGCCGAGAGGTACTCATAGCGCATGAAGGGGGGGTCGGCTCGACCGGCTTGAGCGGCGAGCAGACCGTTCCACTGGGTTGCTGTGATCTCATCCCAACGATTTAGAACCCGGATGACATAATCATTTTTGGCCATGGACGATTGTGTTCTGTCCGTGGCGTCTCCTTCCATCCGGTCCTTTCATTCCCATGTCGCTGAAGATCTGCGTGGCCCAGCTCAACTACTGCGTGGGCGATATGCAGGGCAACGCCCGCAAGATCGTGGACGCGGCGCGTGTGGCCTATGCCGAGGGTTGCCGTCTGGTGCTCACTGCCGAGTTGGCCATCTGCGGATACGCAGCTGAAGACCTGTACTTGCGTCCGGCCTTCGTAGAGGCCTGCGAAGAGGCGATCGATCAGGTGGCGCGAGACTTGGCAGACCTTCCGGGGCTTCATGTGGTGGTCGGCGGGCCGTCGTCGGTTGGCCCGCTTGGCGGCCTTCGCACCCGCAGTATCAGCGTACCCCAACTCTTCAATGCCGCCCACGTGCTCTGCGAGGGTCGAAGGCTGTACGCCTATGCCAAACAGGAGCTGCCCAACTACCAAGTGTTTGATGAGCGCCGGTATTTTGCTCCCGGCGCAGATCCTTGCGTTTTTGTGGTCGGGGAGGGCGAGCAGGCGGTAAGGGTGGGTTTGCTGATCTGCGAGGACGCCTGGTTCGAACGGCCGGCGCTACAGGCTCGCCAGGCAGGTGCGCAGCTGCTGGCGGTTGTCAACGCATCCCCCTTCCATGCAGGCAAGTCGCAGGAGCGGGAGGCGGCGATGGCGCTGCGCGCGCGCCAGACGGGGCTGCCCCTGGTATTTGCGCATTTAGTCGGCGGCCAGGACGAGGTGGTGTTTGAGGGCGCCTCATTCGGCTTGCAGGCCGACGGGCAACTGGCCGCCCGCGCCAGCAGCTTTCAGGAAGAGTCACTGTACTTGCGTGTGCAGGCCGGGGCTGCAGGCCCGCTGGTCCTGCAAGGCCCGATCGCGCCTTTGCGCGATGTGAGGGCCGATCTGTGGGATGCCCTGGTTCTGGGGGTACGCGATTACTTGGGAAAGAATGGGTTCCCCGGGGCGCTGCTCGGACTGTCCGGCGGTATTGATTCGGCTCTGGTGCTCGCGGTGGCCGTCGACGCGCTGGGCCCGCAGCGAGTGAGGGCGGTGATGATGCCTTCGCCCTACACCGCCTCCATCTCGCTGGAGGATGCGCGCGAAATGGCCCATCGACTCGGTGTTCGTTACGACGAGTACTCGATCGTTCCACAGTTTGAGGCCTTCCTCTCTACGCTGGCCGGCGAGTTTGCCGCGCGGCCAGTTGATGCGACCGAAGAGAACATTCAGGCCCGTATCCGTGGCGTGATTCTGATGGCGCTGTCGAATAAGTTTGGTTCCATCGTCTTGACCACCGGCAACAAAAGCGAGATGGCCACCGGGTACTGCACGCTTTATGGCGACATGGCGGGTGGATTTGCGGTGATCAAGGATCTGCTCAAGACGACGGTCTTCGATCTGGCCCGCTGGCGCAATGCCCATGACCCCTACGGCACGGGCGCTAATCCCATACCTGAGCGCATCATTACCCGGCCACCCTCGGCTGAACTTCGGCCCGAGCAGACTGACCAGGACAGTTTGCCCCCTTACGAAGTGCTCGATGCAATCTTGGTGCGCTATATGGAAAATGACCAGAGCATCGACGACATCGTGCGAGCAGGATTTGATCGGGCAGTGGTTGAACAGGTCACTCGCCTGATTAAACTCAACGAATACAAAAGGCGACAGGCGCCCGTGGGGATTCGGGTGAGCCACCGCAGCTTTGGCAAGGACTGGCGTTACCCGATCACGAGCCGTTTCCGGGCTTGAGTGGCGTCACCCGGCCGGTTCAGTCACAATCGATTCAACCCTTTCCTGGAGTGCTGCATGAAGCAAATCACGGCCATCATCAAACCCTTCAAGCTCGAAGAAGTGCGCGAGGCCTTGGCCGAAGTGGGTGTGACTGGACTCACGGTGACCGAAGTCAAAGGCTTTGGGCGTCAGAAGGGGCATACCGAGCTTTATCGCGGGGCCGAATACGTGGTCGACTTTCTGCCCAAGGTCAAGGTGGAAGTGGTGGTCAAGTCGGAGGATGTAGATCGCTGTGTGGATGCCATCGTCAAAGCGGCCCGAACTGGCAAGATCGGGGACGGCAAGATTTTTGTCACCAGCGTTGAGCGAGTTGTGCGTATCCGTACCGGCGAACAGGATGAGTCGGCGGTCTGAGCCGACTTACTCGACGATCAAATCTGGTCGAGTGCGTCTGGTCCGCTGAGTCCGGCGCTTTGCACCAAGGCCCGCAGCAGCCGGGGCGCCTCCTCATCGATGCAGATGAGTTTCATTTGCCAGTCGCCCAAGAATTCTTGGGTAACGCTGTGATGTAAGAAATTCAGCAGGCCGTCATAGTAGCCTTGGTGATTCAGTAGTCCGACTGGTTTGTCGTGGTAGCCCAATTGGCGCCACGTCCAGACTTCGAAAAACTCTTCCAGGGTTCCAATCCCGCCGGGCAGGGCCAGAAAGGCGTCGGCCCGTTCGGCCATGATTCGCTTGCGCTCGTGCATGGTCTCGACCACATGCAGTTCGGTGCAACCGCGGTGCGCGAATTCCCGTTCGACCAGCGCCTTCGGAATAACGCCGACCACCCGTCCACCCGCTTCCAATGTGGCGTCGGCAAGTATGCCCATCAGGCCATTGCGCCCGCCGCCATAGACCAATTGACCACCATGCGCCGCAATCCACTGTCCGACCATGCGAGCCTGCTCAGCCCACCGCGGATCGGCACCCAATCGGGAGCCACAGTAGACACTGATCGAAAAGTTCGGGTTCACGAAAGGCGAGACCCTATAGCAGGCAGCCAGATTGCCACGCAGGCCAAGAGGCTCGGAAATACCACGGCGCTGCCCAGGCCCTTGGCCCGCTGGGACAACTCGTGCCATTGGGTTTGATCTAGAGCGGGCGTTCCTTGATCCGCTTGCCGCGACCCGTCATGGCTCATGGTGATTTGATCTCGTTGCTTGCACGGGTGATGTCCGCTGGGGCCCAGGCTACATTTGCGCCCGCGCAGCAGCCTGATCAGCTTTCGAATCAATCAGGCGCGTACCGGCCAAGGCGTCGTGAGGAAACTGACGATCCTTGTGCAGGAACGCCAGCGCTGCCCATAGGCAAATCCAAAGAAAGCTCGCCACCAGCGAGAAGCGCGCATCTAAATCCAATATCTGCACGGCAGCCAGGGGGGGCAAGAACCACATCCAACTCAACAGGTATCTGCCCAAGGCGTGCTTTTGGGACAGGGGCTGGCCGTCGCGACGGACCACCCGGATGTGCCAGGTTTTCATGGCCAGCGTTTGGCCGCGCGACCAGAACCACGCGAAATAAATGCCGAGAACCAGAAACAGGAAGGCTTGCTGGGCCGCCCGATTTTCCAGGGCGTGTCGGGTCTGACTGAGGGAGCTAAACAGATAGCTGGCGATAAAAATGACCGCAAACAAAAGGACGCCTTCGTAGCACCAGCAGGCCATGCGGCGAAAGACCGACGGGGTGGGGGCGGCTTCAGGACTCACGGGATTTTCGGCTCAGGTGTGGACTGGGTTTATCGAGCGGTTGGCTCCGTGGGCTTCCTCATAGCCTAATCGGGCCGGATGGGCAGTCTACTGGACCGCGGCGGGCTCTTCGGCCGTTGCGGCGTCCTCCGCACCTTCTGCTGCCCTGCTGGGGCGCGCTGAGGCCGGGGGGGGCAGAACGGCCAGTTTTTGGGCGGGCACGGGTTGGGCTGCCGGCGCCGCTCCCAGAGTACGAGTCTTGGCTTGCTCGGCCAGCTTGAGCCGTTGCTCGGGGGGTAACGCCTGATAGGCCTGCCATCTGGCCAGCTTCTCGGCTGGCGTCAGCTCGCGGGCAATCTCGGCGGTCTTGCCGAAATTGAGCCGGGCGCGAGCTCGGTCCTGTGCACTGAGCGAGGCCCACTCGCGCATACGCTCGTGCATTTTGGTTTGTTCCTGAGCTTGCAGGGAAGGAAAGTTGCGCGAGATTTCAAGCCATTTCTTGCGGTGAGCGGGGCTGAGCTGATCCCAAATGCCCGACAGAGGGGCCAGCGCATGACGCTCGGCCTGATTCAAGCGCTGCCAGGTCGAGGGGCCGGGCTGCGCTTGAGCCCCGGCCTTGCCGGTACCTGGAGCAGCCGACCGCTGCGTTTGGGGGTCTGCGGTGGAAGAGGAGGCCCATGCGCAGGGCGCAAGCAGTGAAGCGCACAAGGCGGCCACGACGCTCGGCCGCCGCAGGAACCGTATCCTTGCGACTGAGAGGCTAAAGCCCGAGGATTGGGTCGCGCGAGTCGAGCAGTCTTGCATGGCCGGTCAGCGCTCTTCGGATTTGAGGAACTGAATAAAGCCCGGGTCGGAGAAGGCGGCCGGAGGCAGGTCGTCCAGCAACAGTGCCAGATCAACCTGGGCCAGTTCACGAGCCCGCAATTCATTCTGGATTTCGCTGATGCCGAGCATGCCCACCACCAACAGGCACAGGGCCAGCAGGGTCCCGAGGCGTCCAACCCAACCCATGGACTCCTCGGTGCCATCGGCCAGTGCCAATACGCCTTGGCTGGCACGTAGCGCTTGAGCCTGGACCTTCCGGTAGGCCAGGGCCCGCTCTCGGCCAGCGCGCAGACGTTCGCTTACGTCCCGAGGCAGCGCCGCGCTGGCCTCGTTAAGACGGGCTGCCAGCGCCAGGCCCTGGCGGTCGATCAGCGAGTCCTGATGGCGGGAAAGATGTTGAATCATGATGAAAAACCTCGTGCCCTCAGAGCCTTGCTGAGGGCTTGGACGGCTCGAAAGCAATGTGTCTTGACGCTTCCCTCGGAGCAGCCCATGACGGCAGCGGTTTCGGCGACATCCATCTCTTCCAAGTAACGCATCAGAAAGGCTTCTCGTTGACGCTCGGGCAATTCCTTTATCAAATTTTCCAATAGTTGCAGGACTTGGGCTCGCTCGACCGAGTCCTGCACACTTTCCGAGCCTTCTGCCTCGAGCGTATCAGGCAAAAAGTCGAGGGCGTCCGAGTCGTCCGGTGTTTCAAACTCGCTCAGGTTGGAAAACAGGGCCCGCCGAGTTTTCTGCCGCCTGAACCAGTCGTGCATGCAGTGAGTGAGGATACGCTGAAAGAGCAGGTGCAACTCGGCCAGGGGCTTATCCCCGTAGTGTTGAGCCAGCTTTATCATGCTCTCTTGAACGATATCCAGGGCAGCTTCCTCATCGCGGACGTGATAGAGGCATCGCTTGAAAGCGCGACGCTCGACGCTCTTGAGGAAATCGGACAGTTCGTGTTCGGAGGCCAAGGCAGTGCGGCGCAGGGGAGGTGGCGGCCTGAAGTTCGGGGCCGCAGCCAGAAGTGGCGCCCTTGAAGAAGTCCGAAATTATCTCACCGGCATAGTCTCGGAGGCTCTTTGGAGGCAACCCGAGCGTTGGTGTCATAATGCGCGGCTCCGTTCTACAGGCAAACGGGCTTCGATTCGCCGAAGGATCGCTTCGGTCATGGTCAGAAGTCTAAAGTCCCGCGGTCGCCTCACGAGGGCGCTCCAAGGGGCACCGAAGGTTTTTCGTCAGAGAAATTCGCAAAGGTTCTTCATGGAAATCTCCAAAGCAGAAATGGCCAGTGCGGCCGCCGCCCAAGCCGATGGCAAGGGTGTGGAAATCATGGGCGCTGAAATTTTGGTCAGGGCCCTGATTGAAGAGGAAGTCGAGTTCATCTGGGGCTACCCGGGCGGCGCTGTCTTGTACATCTATGACGCGCTGTACAAACAGGACAAGATGCAGCATGTGCTGGTCCGGCACGAGCAAGCGGCCGTACATGCTGCCGACGGCTACGCTCGCGCCACCGGCAAAGTGGGCGTGGCACTGGTTACTTCGGGACCGGGGGTCACCAATGCGGTGACCGGCATTGCCACCGCCTACATGGACAGCATTCCGATGGTGATCATCACCGGTCAGGTGCCCACCGCGGCCATTGGTCTGGATGCTTTTCAGGAATGTGACACCGTGGGCATCACCCGGCCGATCGTCAAGCACAACTTTCTCGTCAAAGATGTCCGCGATCTTGCCTCGGTGATGAAAAAAGCCTTCCACATTGCGCGTTCTGGCCGACCTGGCCCAGTCGTCGTCGACATTCCCAAGGATGTCTCAGTCAAGAAGTGTGTTTACGACTATCCGGCGTCGGTTGAGATGCGCAGCTACAACCCGGTGCGCAAAGGCCATGGCGGGCAGATACGAAAGGCGCTGCAGTTGTTGATGTCGGCCAAGCGGCCCTACATCTACAGCGGGGGCGGTGTCCTGCTCTCCAATGCTTCGCAGGAACTGCGCACTCTGGTGGATATGCTGGGCTATCCCTGCACCAATACCCTGATGGGTCTTGGTGCTTATCCTGCCACCGATCGCAAGTTTCTCGGCATGCTGGGTATGCACGGCACGATTGAAGCCAACAACGCCATGCAGAACTGCGATGTGCTGATTGCCATTGGCGCCCGCTTTGACGACCGGGTGATTGGCAATCCAAAGCATTTTGCGCAAAACGAACGCAAGATCATTCATATCGATATCGACCCTTCAAGCATTTCTAAGCGCGTGAAGGTCGATGTGCCGATCGTTGGGGATGTTCGTGATGTCCTGACTGAGCTGATCGCCATGATCAGGGATTCAGGCCTCAAGCCCGATGCCCAGGCCCTCGCTCAGTGGTGGGACACGATTGAGGGTTGGCGCAGCCGCGACTGCTTGAAGTACGACCGGAGCAACAAGGACGTCATCAAGCCTCAGATGGTGATCGAGACGCTCTGGAACATGACGAATGATGTCGAGGCCTACATTACCTCAGATGTGGGTCAGCACCAGATGTGGGCCGCGCAGTTCTACAAGTTCGACCAGCCTCGCCGCTGGATCAATTCCGGTGGCTTGGGCACCATGGGCGTGGGCATCCCCTACGCGATGGGTATCAAGCTGGCCAAGCCCGAGAGCGAGGTTTACTGCGTCACTGGGGAAGGGTCGGTGCAGATGTGTATTCAGGAACTCTCCACCTGCTTGCAGTACAACACCCCGATCAAAGTGCTTTCGCTCAACAACCGCTATCTCGGCATGGTGCGTCAGTGGCAGGAAATTGAGTATTCGGGACGATACAGCCACAGCTACATGGATGCCTTGCCCAATTTCGTCAAGCTGGCTGAGGCCTTTGGCCACGTGGGCATGCTGATCGAGCGTCCGCAGGATGTGAAGCCAGCTTTGCGCGAGGCACGAAAACTCAAGGACCGAACAGTTTTCATGGACTTCCGGACCGATCCCACCGAGAACGTGTTCCCGATGGTGCAGGCGGGCAAGGGGATCACGGAGATGCTGTTGGGCAGCGAGGACCTCTAGAGCGGGAGACTGCACTCGCATCGCCCTGGCTCGGCCGATGGCTGAGCTTTCCCTGACGAATCTATGGCCTGCCGAGCCCGCGCATTACCGTGTGTGGGGGAGGGCAGGGCAAATGAGGAAAATCAAACATGAAACACATCATTGCCGTACTGATCGAAAACGAGGCGGGCGCCCTCTCGCGTGTGGTGGGCCTGTTTTCGGCTCGCGGCTACAACATCGAGTCCTTGACGGTGGCCCCCACCGAGGATCCAAGCTTGTCCCGCATGACCATACAGACGACCGGTTCGGACGATGTCATCGAGCAGATCACAAAGCACTTGAATCGTCTTATCGAAGTGGTCAAGGTGGTCGATTTGACCGAAGGGGCTTACACCGAGCGTGAGCTCATGATGGTCAAAGTGCGCGCCGTCGGTAAGGAGCGCGAGGAAATGAAGCGAATGGCCGATATCTTTCGAGGTCGGATTATTGATGTAACCGAGAAGAGCTATACCGTCGAGCTGACCGGCGATCAATCCAAGAACGACGCCTTCCTTGAGGCGATCGATCGCAGCGCCATTTTGGAGACGGTGCGAACCGGCGCTTGCGGTATCGGCCGCGGGGAGAGAATCCTGCGCGCGTGATTTTTTCAAGGCTCGGCCATCCGCTCGTTCGGGTCGAGTCTGTCGAAGCCCTGTCCTTGGCAGAGCGTTTGAGCCCTTCGACAGGCTCAGTGCGAACGGCAAAACCTCAATAGGAGATTCAAGATGAAAGTGTTCTACGACAAAGACTGTGACCTGAGCCTGATCAAAGGCAAAACGGTGGCGATCATCGGCTATGGCAGTCAGGGCCATGCCCATGCTCAAAACCTCAACGACAGCGGCGTGAAGGTGGTCGTTGGTTTGCGCAAGGGCGGTGCCTCCTGGGACAAGGTGGGCAAGGCTGGATTGACGGTCATGGAAGTCAATGAGGCGGTCAAGTCTGCTGATGTGATCATGATTCTTCTGCCCGATGAGCAGATCTCGGAGGTCTATCGCCACAATGTGGAGCCCCATGCGAAAAAGGGGGCTTCTTTGGCTTTCGCGCATGGCTTCAACATCCACTACAACCAGGTGGTCCCGCGCGCCGACCTCGATGTATGGATGGTCGCGCCCAAGGCCCCAGGCCATACGGTGCGCAGCACCTACGCACAAGGTGGTGGCGTGCCACACCTGGTGGCTGTCCATCAGGATCGCAGCGGCAAGGCGCGCGATCTGGCCCTGTCTTATGCGATGGCCAACGGCGGGGGCAAGGCCGGCATCATCGAAACCAACTTCAAGGAAGAAACAGAGACCGATCTGTTTGGCGAACAGGCAGTCCTGTGTGGCGGCACGGTCGAGCTCATCAAGATGGGCTACGAAATCCTGGTGGAAGCGGGCTACGCCCCTGAAATGGCTTACTTCGAATGTCTGCATGAGCTCAAGCTCATCGTGGACCTGATCTACGAAGGCGGCATTGCCAACATGAACTACTCAATTTCCAACAATGCTGAGTATGGCGAATATGTGACCGGCCCCGAGGTGATCAACGAGCAGTCTCGCGAGGCGATGCGGCGTGCCCTCAAGCGTATTCAGAACGGTGACTACGCCAAGCAATTCATTTTGGAAGGCCGTACCGGTTACCCCAGCATGACGGCGCGCCGTCGCAATATGTCCGAGCACAGCATTGAGGTGGTTGGCGCGCAACTGCGTGCCATGATGCCGTGGATTGCCAAGAACAAGCTGGTCGATCAGACTCGCAACTGATCCTCAAGAGGCCCATTTGATTGGAGCCTCCCTGAGTCAAGGGGCTGCCCATCCGGCAGCCCCTTTGTTTTTTTGGGTACCTTTACACTCACCCCATGACTGAAGGTTCCGACTCATCCTCCGGCAGGTCTGAGACAGGCGAGGCTCGTAAGCCTCGCAAGGGCATTTATGTCCTGCCCAATTTGTTCACTCTGGCCGCTCTGTTTGGCGGTTTTTATTCGATTGTGATGGCCATGAATGGCCGTTTTGAGCAGGCGGCCATCGGCGTGTTCTGTGCCATGGTGCTCGACAGCCTTGACGGGCGTGTAGCGCGCATGACCAACACCCAAAGCGCCTTCGGTGAGCAGATGGACTCGCTGGCCGACATGGTGTCCTTCGGTGCCGCGCCAGCTCTGATCGCCTATGTCTGGGCCTTGACTGGCATCGGACGCTGGGGCTGGATTGCCGCTTTTGTTTACTGCGCCTGCGCTGCCTTGCGGCTGGCCCGATTCAATGTCAATACGGCGGTTGTGGACAAGAGATTTTTTCAGGGTCTTCCCTCGCCCGCAGCGGCTGCCTTGGTGACGGGCTTTATTTGGCTGATGACCGAGGCAGGCGTCAAGGGGGCGGAGGTGAGCTGGATCATGTTCGGATTGACGCTCTACGCCGGTCTGACCATGGTGACCAACGTCCCTTTTTACAGTTTCAAGGATGTGAGTTTTAAGCGCAGCGTTCCGTTTGCGGTGATCGTATTGATCGCCCTGGGTATTGCGGCCATTAACATTGACCCGCCTTCGGTCATCTTTGGTCTGTTTGTTTTGTATGGTGTATCGGGTTATGTGCTTTACGTCTGGCGGCGCTCCAGGGGCATGCAGGCCAGCGTCATCTCCACATCCACCGAAGAGCCCGACGAGCAAGGTTTGCACAAGTAGCCTGAACGTGCACGTCAGCCCTATCGGTTGCTCGTTGCGTGCGCCGTGATCCCTGTGCTAATATCAAGACATGAAAGCGCTGGCGCTAAACCTACTGCTACTGCCGAACGGGCGGAGTTGGTAGCGCTTGCGTTTTCTGATTCGACGGCCCGTTTGCTACAGCATCCGGGCCGTTTTTCTTGGTAGCGAGCCCTGATTGCTGACTTGAGTGGCCAGTGTGCAACCTAACAGGACCTCAGACATGACTGACAAATTGATTATTTTCGACACCACGCTTCGTGACGGCGAGCAGTCGCCCGGGGCGTCCATGACCCGTGACGAGAAACTTCGGATCGCCCGCCAGCTTGAGCGACTGAAGGTCGATGTCATCGAGGCCGGTTTTGCGGCCAGCTCGAATGGCGACTTCGAGGCCGTGCAAGCCATCGCCAACGCCATCAAGGATTCGACGGTTTGTTCTCTCTCGCGTGCCAACGACCGCGATATCGCTCGTGCTGCGCAAGCCTTGGCCGGAGCCAATCGGGCCCGGATCCACACATTCATCGCCACCTCGCCTCTGCACATGGAGAAAAAATTGCGGATGACACCGGATCAGGTGTACGAGCAGGCGCGCCAGTCGGTGCGTTTCGCCCGCAATCTGTGTGGGGATATCGAGTTCAGTCCCGAGGACGGCTATCGCAGTGACATGGATTTTCTTTGTCGTGTGCTGGAGGCAGTGATTGAAGAGGGGGCCACCACCATCAATGTGCCCGATACGGTGGGATATGCGGTGCCCGAGTTGTATGGGGAGTTCATCCGAACCCTGCGCACCCGAATTCCAAATTCAGACAAGGCCATCTGGTCGGTCCATTGCCACAATGATCTGGGGATGGCGGTAGCCAATTCGCTGGCGGGGGTCAAGATCGGTGGGGCGCGGCAGATTGAGTGCACGATCAATGGTTTGGGTGAGCGCGCCGGCAATTGCTCCTTGGAGGAGGTGGTGATGGCAGTCAAGACGCGTCGAGATTATTTCGGTCTTGAGGTGGGCATCGATGCCCAGCATATCGTTGCAGCCAGCCGAATGGTCAGTCAGACAACCGGCTTCGTGGTGCAGCCGAACAAGGCGGTGGTGGGAGCCAATGCCTTTGCCCATGCCTCGGGTATTCATCAGGACGGCGTGCTCAAGGCGCGAGACACCTACGAGATCATGCGGGCTGAGGATGTGGGCTGGAGCGCCAACAAGATCGTTCTGGGCAAACTCAGCGGACGCAATGCGTTCAAGCAGCGTTTGCAGGATCTTGGGGTCGAGCTTGACAGCGAGGCTGAAGTCAACAGTGCCTTCGCTCGATTCAAGGAATTGGCTGATCGCAAGAGCGAAATCTTTGATGAGGACATCCTGGCCCTGGTCAGTGACGAGAGCGTGACCAATGAGAAGGAGCAGTTTGGCTTTGTATCCTTGTCTCAGCGCAGCGAGACTGGCGAGATTCCGCAGGCCTCCGTTGTGTTTACCGTCGCAGGACGGGAGGTGCGAAGCCAGGCCCAGGGGAATGGTCCGGTCGATGCCTCCTTGAAGGCCATCGAAGCCCATGTCAAAAGCGGCGCCGAGATGGTGTTGTACTCGGTCAATGCCATCAGTGGCTCGACAGAGAGCCAGGGGGAGGTCACGGTCAGGTTGCAAAACAGTGGTCGGGTGGTCAATGGTGTTGGGGCTGATCCTGACATCGTGGTGGCCTCTGCCAAAGCCTACCTCAGCGCGTTGAACAAGCTGCAAAGCAAGGCCGACCGGGTGGCTGCCCAGGGATAAAGATGGGTCGCCCGGTTTCGTCGCGTGGGGGGGCTTGGCCCCCCTTTTTTGTTCGCCGGCGTGGTTTCTTGCTTGTGTGGGCCTCGATGCGGTCTTGAAGGGCCGCCTTGGACATGAGGAAAAACACGCAAGTTTTTGATATTGCGCATTTTTTTTAAGTTGGATACACTGCCGAGCGTTTTAAGCCCTAAAGCATTTTTCCCATGAATCTAACCCTGCGGCCCGCTCTTGCTTTGCGTTGGTTCTGTTTGGGTGTGGTTTTGGCCTTGTTCTGCGCTATTTCGCCGGTATCGGCGCAGCAAAAAGAGGGGGGCAAGTCCGCCAAGGGGTCTACTTCTGCGAAGAAGAAGGTTCAGACCACCAAGTCGTCCAAGAGTCAGACTCGCCGGTCGGACCAGCGTGCCCAGGCCAAGAGCTCGGGACGAGGCCCGGCCTCGACCCGAACTCGGGCGCGCGCCTCAAAAAGTCTTCCCCCGCCGCGCCCCTCCTTCGGTCAGTTGGCAGGTCTTCATGCAGTACCCGACCCCTTGTCCCTGCGCTCGAGCGTAGCCCTGGTGATCGACCAGGAGACGCAGGAGGTTCTCTTTAACAAGAACGGTGGAGCGGTGCTGCCGATTGCCTCGTTGACCAAGCTGATGACCGGTATGGTGATCAGCCAGGCTCAGCTGCCGATGGACGAAATGATCACCATCACTCAGGACGATGTAGACACTGAGAAGGGAAGTTCCTCTCGGCTGCGCGTCGGCACCAGTCTGAGCCGCGGCGAGCTTTTGCTTTTGGCCCTGATGTCCAGCGAAAACCGGGCCGCTCATGCCCTGGGCCGTACCTATCCCGGTGGCATGGGCGTGTTCGTTGGGCAGATGAACGCCAGGGCGCTGGCGCTGGGTATGAAGGATACGCGCTACGTCGAGCCCACCGGCCTGTCGAGCCGCAATCAGTCCAGCGCGCACGATTTGGCGCTGCTGGTCAATGCCGCCTCCGCTGACTCCCTGTTGCGTGAACTCTCCACCTCGTCCGGCCACCAGGTGGTGATGGGTCGTCAAACCCTGCAGTACAACAACACCAACCGATTGGTCAGTCACCCTGATTGGGAGATCGGCCTGCAGAAAACGGGCTACATCTCCGAAGCCGGGCAATGCCTGGTGATGCAGGCCCGCGTTGCCGGCCGTAAGCTGATCATGGTGTTTCTCGACTCGGCAGGTAAGCTCAGTCGCCTCGGCGATGCTGAGCGTGTCCGCCGTTGGCTGGAAAAGGGTGTGGCGGCGCAGCAGGATTCCGCCGAACATTTGAGTGCCGGCCGCAGCTAGCGCTCAACGCTTTTCAGGCTCCCCTAGCGAGGCCGAGATTGCGCGCGCGGTCTCCTGAAGTTTGGGTAACCAGGCTTCGTCCAGTCGGTTGGCCGGGGCCGAAATAGACAGACCAGCCACCAGTTTGCCTTGGTCGTCGTGGATGCCCGCCGCCATGCAGCGCACGCCCAGTTCGAGTTCTTCGTTGTCACGGGCCACGCCGTACTGACGGGCCTTGGACAGTTCGCGCTCCAGAACCGACAACTGGGTGATGCTGTTTTGGGTGTGCCCTGGTAATCCCGTTCGAGATGCGTAGGCCCGCACGCGCTGTACATCATCGGCAGCCAGGAACAGTTTGCCTGTTGAGGTCAGGTGCAAGGGCGCGCGGCCCCCAATGGCCCGGACCACCTGCATGCCCGAGCGCTCGCTGTAGGCGCGCTCGATGTAGACGATCTCGTCGCCCTGCCTAACGCTCAGATTAACCGGCTGCTGAATGAGCCGGTGCAGGTCACGCATGGGGATCAGCGCCGCATCCCGTACGCTCAGCCTCGCTTTGACCAGGTTGCCCAGTTCGAGCAGGCGCATTCCCAAGCGGTAGCTCCCCGCGATAGGTCGGTCCACGAATCGACCGACGGCCAGGTCATTGAGGATGCGGTGTGCAGTGGAAGGGTGGAGTCCGGATTTCTCGCTGATCTCCTTGAGCGAAACCGGCTCCTCTCGAGCAGCCAGAATCTCCAGCAGGGTGAACATGCGTCCGATCACCTGCACGGTGGGCTCGGCCGCTTCTTGGTGATCGCTGGTTTTTTTCATTCTCTGAAATTCCCCTGCTTATTCTAGGAGATGAAAAAAACGCAACGGTGCCACGATGGGCGCTCGTGCGCATTCAGGCGGGTAACTTCTTGCCATCGGTGTCTGCCGTCCAATGGCCATTGATGAGCTTTTCGTGCGGTAGGAAACGCGCTTTGTAGTTCATTTTTGAACTGTCAGCGATCCAGTAGCCCAGGTAAACATAAGGCAGGTTCAGTTGTCTGGCCTGCTCAATTTGCCAGAGAATCCCGAAGGTTCCGTAGTTCGCCCGAGGCTCTGGATCGAAGAAGTTGTAAACCGCCGAGATCCCATCCTCGAGGATGTCGATGATGCACACCAAGCTCAGCCGGCCGGCTGAACCATCGGGAGCGGTTTCGCGGAATTCGACCAATCGGGAATTGACTCGGCTTTGAAGCAGAAACTGGGTGTACTGATCGATGCTGTCCTGATCCATGCCTCCGCCGCAGTGGCGGCCGTTTTGATATCGCAGATACAGCTGATAGTGCTCGGGCATGAAGCTCAATCGCAAGGAGCGCCATTGCAGGTTTTGGTGCTGTCGCCAGGCGCGACGCTGGCTGCGATCGGGTTTGAAATGGGCCACCGGTACCCGTAGGGGCACGCAAGCTTGGCAGCCGTTGCAGTGAGGCCTGTAGGTGAACATCCCGCTGCGCCTAAAGCCATGCGCCACCAAGTCAGAATAGGCTTGGTTGTGAATGAGATGGCTGGGCGTGGCCACCTGCGATCGGGCCATGCGCCCGGGCAGATAGCTGCAGGGATACGGTGCCGTTGCGTAGAACTGCAAGCTCTGCAGCGGCAATTCTTTGAGGTGTGTCACAACCTTCTTTTCAAATAACTTCGGACCAGTATAAGGTGTTGAAATGCCATTGGGCCGCTGGAAGATCAACCCGTTGACGGACTTGTTCCTGGAACTGTGTGCGCGCCATTTCGCGGGCCCCCAGCGAGGCAAGATGGGGCGTGTTTTGCTGGCAGTCGATCAGGTCGATTCTGTTGTGTCGACAAAGCGCGACCAGAGCCGCCAGCGCGATCTTGGAAGCGTCCCGGCGGCGGGTAAACATGGACTCACCGTAGACCATGCCGCCGATGCTCACGCAGTAAAGACCTCCAGCCAGTTCTCCGTCGATCCAGGTCTCTACGCTGTGCGCCAGTCCCCGTCGATGCAGGTTCTCATAGGCGCGAATCATCTCGGTCACGATCCAGGTGCCTTGTTGACCTTGACGAGGTGTTTGAGCGCAATTGCGAATGACCTGCCCAAAATCACGATCGATATGCAGTTCGCAGCCGGGCGTGCTTCTGAAGTGCCGCAGGGTCTTGCGCAGTGAGGCATGCACCTTCAGGCGCGCCGTCTCGAGCACCATGCGGGGGTTGGGACTCCACCAAAGCACCGGCTGGCCGGGACTAAACCAAGGGAAGATACCCTGGCGGTAGGCCCGTTCCAGGGTCTCGGGCGACAGATCGCCACCGGCTGCCAGCAGGCCGGGCGCCGGATCCAGTGGGCCCCAGGCTCGATCGGGTGAGGGAAAAGCATCGCCCGGGTTGAGCCAGGGAATGGGTACGGTTGTGGGGTGCATTGGGAAAAGCCCTTCTTGCGCTCGCATCGTAACCTTGGCGAAATGTCGTTTCCAAGCTCGGCTTGCGTGTGCCGGTGCAGCCCGAGCTGGATGACTCGGCTGAACCACTTTTGCTACAGGAGTATTCATGACGCTTCGACGACACTGGCTGCTGGCTACAGCGGCGGCGGCCCTTCCAATCTGCCTGAGCACATCGGTGATGGCGCAAGCTTTCCCTAGCAAGCCCATTCGCATCATCATTCCCTACGCTCCGGGAGGAACCACTGACATCGTGGGGCGGCGTATGGGGCAGCGCTTGTCAGAAATGCTGGGTCAGCCGGTGGTGGTGGAAAACCGTGCGGGAGGCAACACCGCCATTGGCGTGGAGGCGGTGGCAAAGGCTGCGCCCGATGGCCATACCCTGCTGTTTACCAACGACGCCACCTTTGTGGGCAATCCTGCCCTCTACCCGTCTCTGCCCTACAACATGCAGCGCGATCTGGTTCCGGTCGCGCCGGTTACTTATGTGGCGCTCGCCTTGGCCATCAATGCCAGCGTACCAGCCAAGGATCTCAATGAATTGGTGGCCTACATCAAGACGCAGAAGAGCCTGGGTTATGGGTCGTTCGGGGCCGGTAGTCAGCCCCACATCATGGGTGAGATGTTCAAGAAGATTGCCGGGGTGGACTTGGTTCACGTGCCGTACAAGGGGGCAGGGCCTGCGGTCACCGATGTACTGGGCGGACAGATTCTCTTTACCTTCCCTGCTTTCCCGACCATCATGGGCCACATGGGATCGGGCAAGCTCAGGCTGTTGGCCGTCAGCGGCGACAAGCGAATTCCGGTGGCGCCCCAGGTTCCGACCATGGCCGAGGCTGGGTTCAAGGAGATGGATATGGGGGCCTGGTACGCCTTTTTTGCCCCGGCTGGCACGCCCCGTGATGTGGTCATGAAGCTCAATGCCACCATTGCCACCATCTTGTCGGATCGCGATTTTGTCGAGAAGAATATGACCAATCAGGGCATGGTGCCCATGACCGGCACGCCCGAGCAGATGAACGCGATGATCAAGACGGATATTGATCGCATGATTCAGATGGTCAAGCGATCTGGAGCCAAGGTCGATTGAAGCCCGCCACAGGGCTCGCCCATGAGGGCGGAGCTTGAATTTATCGCTATATAATCTTGGGCTCCGTTCCTCAATAGCTCAGTCGGTAGAGCGCCGGACTGTTAATCCGTAGGTCCCTGGTTCGAGCCCAGG
>JBEIHE010000051.1:0-20906 GCA_040381515.1 Polaromonas sp. | reverse complement strand
CCCTGCCCGGCCGACCTGATCCTCAAGGCAGGCCGATGCGAGTCGGCCACTGCCACCCGCAGTTGGAGAATCGGTCAACCCCTGCCGGCGGGCCTGACCACCAAGCCATTGCCGGCTCGGCTGCTGGAGGCTCTGGGTGCGGTGCCCAAAGGGCACAGCTACATCCAGGTCGAAGGCGACCTGCTGCTGATCGCCGACGACACCAAGACGGTGGTCGATTCAGTTCTCGATCTCGGACAGATTGCCCCGCGCAGCTAGGACTTCCGTTCGGGCCCAAAGCCTGACTGAAAACCCCAAGACGGCTCGGGATATCAGGGGAGTCCCGGATAAAGCAGCCTGGGCATAAAGAGGATACTCCAGGCTCCTTTCCAAGAATTGCCGAGAACCCCCCATGAAGCTGCATCTCCTGACCCTTTGCGCAGCGCTCACCCTGGGCGCCGCTGGCTTGCAAGCCAAAACCTTCAAGTGGACCAGTGCCAGTGACATACCGACGCTGGACATTCACTCACAAAACAATGCCCTGGGCAATGGCGTGCACGCGTCCATCTATGACTCGCTGGTGTACTACAACAGCAAAACCTTCAAGCCAGAGCCGCAGCTGGCCACCAGCTGGCGGGAAATCTCGCCGCGGCAAATGCGCTTTACCTTGCGCCAAGGCGTGAAATTCAGCGACGGCTCGCCGCTGAGCGCTGACGATGTGGTGTTCTCGCTGACCCGGGCCATGGCCCGTACCTCGAACTACCAAATCTACACCCAGGGCATAGACCGGGTGGTCAAGGTCGACAACAACACCGTGGACATCCTTCTGAAGGATCCCAACCCGGTGTTGATCAACCAGCTGACCGAGCTGCGCATCATGAGCAAGGCCTGGGCCGAAAAGAACCGCTCCACCGAGCCTAAAGACATCCGCACCAAGGAAGAGACCTTCGCCCACCGCAATGCGATGGGCACCGGTCCCTTCATGGTCAAGGAATGGCAGCCGGACCAGCGCATGGTCCTGGTGCGCAACCCGCACTATTGGGGCAACCTGGCGAGCAACGTCACCGAGATCGTCTACACGCCGGTGAGGGCGGAGGCCACCCGGATCGCAGCGCTGCTCTCCGGTGAGGTGGATCTGGTGCTAGACCCCAGCCCGCAGGATCTGCCGCGACTGCGCGCGAACACCAATCTGAAAGTCATCGACGGCGTGGAAAACCGCACCATCTTCCTTGGCATGGACCAGTTCCGCGATGAATTGCCAGGCTCGAACATCAAGGGTAAGAACCCGCTGAAGGACCTGCGGGTGCGTCGCGCTCTTTACCAAGCCATCGACAGCGCCAACCTCAACAAGGTGACCATGCGCGGCCTGAGCCAGCCCACCGGCACCCTTGTGGCGCCTCAAGTGGCAGGCTGGACGGAAAAAGTCCACCAGCGGCTGCCTTTCGATCAGGAGGCTGCCAAAAAGCTGCTGGCCGACGCCGGCTACCCCAACGGCTTCGAGGTGGACTTTGCCTGCCCGAACAACCGCTATATCAACGACGAGGAAATCTGCCAGGCCATCACGGCCATGTGGGCGCGAGTAGGAGTGCGAGCCAAGCTGCGCACCATGCCCCTGGTGACGTATTTCCCCATGATCCAGCGCTATGAGGCCAGCATCTACATGCTAGGCTGGGGCGTACCCACTTTCGATGCGCTCTACAGCCTGCAGTCGCTGACCCGCAGCGTAGGCACAGGCGGCGATGGCAACTACAACGTGGGCCGCTACAGCAATGCCCGGATGGACTATGTCGTTGACCGGATCAAGGTCGAGACCGACCTGCCGGTGCGCAACCGCCTGCTCACCGAAGGCCTGCAGCTGTCCAATGACACCGTCTCTCACATTCCGCTGCACAACCAGATCATTCCCTGGGCGATGAAGAAGAATGTCGAGGTGGTCCACCGTGCCGACAACCGGCTAGACTGGCGCCTGATTCAGATTAACTGATTCTTGTTCGGTCCCATCCCGGCCCCTTTTCCTGGGAGCCGGGTTTTTGTTTTTAGCGCCTGGGTGGCCAGCCCGACTCCATGCTTGCCTTCATCGTCCGTCGCCTTTTGCAGGCCCTGGTTGTCATGGCCTCTGTGGCCTTCATTGCCTTCCTGCTTTTTCAGTATGTCGGCGATCCGGTGGTGTTCCTGCTGGGCCAGGATGCCACGCCCGAGCAGATCCGCCAGATGCGTGCCGACCTGGGGCTAGACCAGCCCTTCGTCGTGCAGTACGTGCACTTCCTCTTTAATGCGATGCAGGGAGAGTTTGGCCTGAGTCTGAGGCAAGGCACCAAGGTGTCCACCCTGATCGTCGAACGTTTTCCCGCCACGCTGGAGCTGGCGACGGTCGCTGCCCTGCTGGCTTTGGTCATTGGCATTCCCATGGGGGTGTATGCAGCCCTTCGTCGCGGCACCTTTACCAGCCAGCTGTTCATGACCGTTTCGCTGCTCGGTGTGTCCCTGCCCACTTTTCTGATCGGCATCCTGCTGATTCTGATTTTTGCGGTCATGCTCGGTTGGCTGCCAAGCTTTGGCCGCGGCGAGGTGGTCAAGTTCGGCAACTGGAGCAGCGGACTGCTGACGGCCAAGGGCTGGCAGCACATCATCCTGCCAGCCGTCACGCTCGCCATCTTTCAGCTGACCCTGATCATGCGACTGGTGCGTGCCGAAATGCTGGAGGTGCTGCGCACCGACTACATCAAGTTCGCGCGTGCCCGAGGCTTGTCCAACCGAGCGATTCATTTTGGACACGCCCTGAAGAACACACTGGTGCCGGTCATGACCATCACCGGGCTGCAATTGGGCGGACTGATCGCATTTGCCATCATCACCGAGACCGTATTCCAGTGGCCCGGAATGGGACTGCTGTTCATACAGGCGGTCACGTTTGCAGACATACCGGTGATGGCCGCCTACCTCTGCCTGATTGCCCTGATCTTCGTGGTGATCAACCTGATCGTCGACCTGTTGTACTTCGCTGTCGATCCTCGACTGCGGGTGAACAAGTCGCAGGCCCACTAAAGCAGCGCCCTGTTGCAAGTTCAACCGACCCGCCCAAGTCCACCGAATGCACCCATGACAAGCCTGATGCGCCGCTGGCTAGACAGCGATGTCGGCCATAGCTTCAAGACCTCGCCTACGGCGATGGTCGCCGCCTTTATCGCCCTCGTGTGCGTGATCAGCGCGGTCTTTGCCGAGTGGGTAGCCCCGCACAACCCCTTTGACCTGGCCACGCTCAACCTCAGCGATGCACGTCTGCCGCCGGCCTGGATTGAGGGGGGCAGCCTGACCTTTCCTCTTGGCACCGATGATCAGGGACGCGACATTCTGTCAGCGCTGATCTACGGCTCTCGCATCTCCCTGGTGGTGGGACTGGCCTCGGTCATCCTGTCGGTGCTGGTGGGGGTCTGCCTGGGCCTGCTGGCCGGCTTTCGTGGCGGCTGGCTTGATGCCTTTCTGATGCGGCTTTGCGACGTGATGCTGTCCTTTCCGGCGATTCTCGTGGCCTTGCTCATCGCCGGTGTTGGACGTGCGCTTTTCCCGAACGCCCACGAGTCCCTGGCCTTCGGGGTGCTGATCCTGTCCATCTCACTGACGGGGTGGGTGCAATACGCACGCACGGTACGCGGCTCGACCCTGGTCGAACGCAACAAGGAATATGTGCAGGCGGCCAGGGTCACGGGTGTGGCGCCGATGCGCATCATGGGCCGGCATGTGTTGCCCAACGTCATGGGACCGGTGCTGGTGCTGGCCACCATACAAGTGGCCACCGCCATCATCACTGAGGCCACCCTGTCCTTTCTCGGTGTCGGTGTCCCGCCCACCTCGCCTTCCTTGGGCACTCTGATCCGAATCGGCAATGACTACCTGTTTTCAGGTGAATGGTGGATCACCATCTTCCCCGGACTGATGTTGGTCCTGATCGCGCTGTCGGTCAATCTGCTGGGCGACTGGCTGCGTGATGCGCTCAATCCGAGGCTGCGATGAGTTTGCTGCAAGTAAAAAACCTGGTGGTGGAGTTTCCCAACCGCCGTGGCACGCTCAGGGCACTGGACGACATCTCCTTTGACATCGCCCCAGGTGAGATCCTGGGCGTGGTCGGTGAATCGGGTGCGGGCAAATCGCTGACCGGCGCCTCGATCATCGGGTTGCTCGAGCCCCCGGGACGCGTGGCCAGCGGGCAGATCCTGCTCGAAGGTCAACGTATCGACCACCTCAGCGCCGACCAGATGCGTCACATCCGCGGGCGCAAGATCGGCGCCATCTTCCAGGACCCGCTGACCTCACTCAACCCGCTCTACACCATCGGTCGCCAATTGACCGAAACCATCGAAGCCCACTTGCCGGTCAGCAAGGCCGAAGCGCGACAACGCGCCATCTCGCTGCTGCAGGACACCGGCATACCGGCGGCCGAGCAACGCATCGACCACTACCCGCACCAGTTTTCCGGTGGCATGCGCCAGCGGGTGGTGATCGCTTTGGCTCTGGCCGCCGAGCCGCAGCTCATCGTGGCGGACGAACCCACGACCGCGCTCGATGTATCGATCCAGGCACAAATCATCAGCCTGCTGAAGAAGGTCTGTCGAGAGCGCGGCGCCGCGGTGATGCTGATTACCCATGACATGGGCGTGATCGCTGAAACTTGCGATCGGGTTGCGGTCATGTATGCCGGACGTATTGCCGAGATCGGTCCGGTGCGCCAGGTGATCGAGCAACCCGCCCATCCCTACACACGCGGGTTGATGGCCTGCATTCCGGATATGTCCAGCGATCGACCTGATCTGGCCCAGATCGAGGGAGCCATGCCGCGTCTCAATGCCATTCCAAGCGGATGCGCCTTCAATCCCCGCTGTCCACAAGTCACCGATCGCTGCCGCCGCGACCGGCCCGAACTCATGACCGCCGGGGATACTCAGGCCGCTTGCTGGCTCCATGAGAGGGTGAGTGCATGAGCGAGAAATCCCCTTTGGTGGTGGCCCACGATCTGGCCATGACCTTTGATGTGTCGGCACCCTGGCTCAACCGGGTGCTCGAGGGCAAGCCCCGCCAGCTGTTGCACGCAGTCGACGGTGTGAGCTTTCAGATCGAACAAGGTCAAACCCTGGCGCTGGTGGGCGAATCGGGCTGCGGCAAGAGCACCGTGGCCCGCCTGCTGGTGGGGCTCTACCAGCCCACCCGTGGCTCGATGCAGTTCGACGGACAAGACGCCCACGCCGCCTACCGTTCGGCCGACGCGCGGGCGATCCGCCAACGCATCCAGATGATTTTTCAGGATCCCTACGCCAGCCTTAACCCGCGCTGGACCGTGCAGGCCATTGTGGGCGAACCGCTGCGCGAACATGGGCTGATCCGCGACGAAGCCGGCCTGAAGGACCGGGTGGCCGAACTGCTTGGCTCGGTCGGCCTGTCCGCCCAGGACATGGGCAAGTACCCGCATCAATTCTCTGGCGGGCAACGCCAGCGCATCTCGATTGCGCGCGCGCTGGCCACTGCGCCGGAGTTTCTGGTCTGCGACGAACCCACCTCGGCCCTGGACGTCAGCGTGCAGGCCCAGGTTCTCAACATCATGAAGGACCTGCAGCGCAGCCGCGGCCTGACCTATCTCTTCATCTCGCACAACCTGGCGGTGGTCCGCCATGTCAGCGACCAGGTCGGGGTGATGTACCTGGGCCGGCTGGTCGAACTGGCCGACAAGCGCACCTTGTTCGAGCAACCGCGGCACCCCTACACCCGCATGCTGCTGGAAGCTATCCCCAAGATGCGCCAGACCGGGCAGGCCCGCACACCGGTGCAGGGCGAGGTGCCCAATCCGCTCAACCCGCCGACGGGCTGCAGCTTTCACCCGCGCTGCCCGCAGGCCGACGAGCGCTGCAAAACAGAGCGCCCCGCCCTGCGGCAGTTCCAGGGCATACAGATCGCCTGCCACCAGGTGTAAGGGGGCCTGGGCGCGTCACTGAGCAGGCGCAGACGTCTGTACTCAAGGGCCGCATCGCCGGCAACGGCGTGCAACTCAAGCGACTGCGGGTGAGCCTCCACTGCCGCTTTGCTGCGCGCTAGCGAACCGATCGCGGCTCGGGGGCCCCACCTCACCCGACACAAGGCTCGCTTCTGCGCCAGTCCAAGGCGCCGACCCAAGGAACAGCCCCCCCTACAATCCGGCCGGTTGCCGGCATAGTTCAATGGATAGAACGAGCGCCTCCTAAGCGCTAGATACAGGTTCGATTCCTGTTGCTGGTACCAAACTTAAGGCCGGAGCGGTGTAAAACCTTCCGGCTTTTTCACTTACAGTCCCGAAATCAGGGTTTTCCCTTAGGGTTTATTTGTGTCAACTTAAATTGACTTCTTCAGTTGTCAATCTATGATGACAACATGAACTGCCCAGTTCACCTCATTCGCGACGCCAGTCGCGGATACCCCGTGCGGGTTCAGCACGTCTTCTTGCAAGGAGAAACCCCATGTCTGATCAAGACAAGGTAGGGCCAACGGGACTGACCGTGGCCGAGTCGGAGGAGATTCATCGCAATCTCATCCAGGGTACGCAGATCTTCGGCATGATCGCAGCTCTTGCCCATCTGCTGGCCTTTATCTATTCACCCTGGCTCAAGTGAGGGACTCAACATGATCTACGGAAAAATGTGGACTGTCGTCCGTCCCCAAGTGGGCATCCCCATGTTCATCGCCGGAGTGGCCATTGCATCGTTCAGCGTGCATCTGGCCCTGACCTTGAACACGACCTGGGTGAAGAACTTCCTCAACGGTGGAGCCTCCAAGGCTGTCGCGGCAGCGCCAGCAGCGGCGGAACCAGCGGCGAAGAAGTAGCCCAAGGCCTGCACTGCAAGCCGGACCGATCGTCCCCTGGGGATGATCGGTCCTTACGACACACATGAGCCAGACCCATAGACGCTGGGTGACCCAATGGGTCAGCCTGGGCTCGCGATTTCTTCCCTTTGCCGATGCAGCCAGCACAGGCCTGCCCCTGTCGCGGCTGTTGCGTCTGTCGCTGTTTCAGATTTCTTTTGGCATGGCCGCAGTCATGCTGGTGGGCACGCTCAACCGGGTCATGATCGTTGAGCTCAAAGTGCCGGCAGCCCTGGTGGCCCTGATGGTCGCCCTGCCCTTGCTGGCCGCTCCTTTTCGTGCGCTGATCGGCTTTCGATCGGACCATCACCGCAGCGAGCTGGGTTGGCGCCGGGTGCCCTACATCTGGATGGGCACCATGATCCAGTTTGGCGGCTTTGCCATCATGCCCTTTGCGCTGCTGGTACTGGCCGGCGCTGGCCAGTCGGCCCAAGCGCCGGCGTGGATTGGCCAGGCTGGCGCCGCGCTGGCCTTCCTGATGGTCGGTGTCGGCATGCACACCACCCAGACGGCCGGTCTGGCACTGGCCACCGATCTGGCCCCGCCCGAGACACAACCCAAAGTGGTGGGGCTGATGTACGTGATGCAGTTGCTGGGCATGATGCTCAGCGCCCTGCTGTTTGGCGATCTGCTCTCCGATTACAGCCCCGGACGACTGGTTCAGGTGATTCAGGCGGCTGCCATCATGACGCTGGTCCTCAATGTCGTCGCCCTCTGGAAGCAGGAAGCACGCAGCCGCGGCCGCGCCCATCTCCGAGCCGAGGAGACTTTCTCCCAGGCCTGGCTGCGCTTTACCCGTGGCCCCCACACTGCCCGGCGACTGCTGGGGGTCGGTCTGGGCACCATGGCCTTCACCATGCAGGATGTGCTGCTCGAACCCTACGGCGGTGAAGTGCTGGCCTTAAGCGTATCGGACACCACTTTCCTGACGGCCACACTGGCCCTGGGGGGCCTGATCGGATTCGGCATAGCCTCGCGCGTGCTCAGCGGCGGTGCCGACCCTTACCGTATGGCGATGGGAGGGGCATGGGTGGGTATCCCCGCCTTCATGGCCGTCATTGCAGCCGCACCGCTGCAATCAGCGGCCCTGTTTGTTTTGGGCGCCTTCCTCATCGGCCTGGCCGGCGGTCTGTTTGCTCATGGGACCCTGACGGCGACCATGCAACAAGCGCCCCGCCATGAAGTCGGTCTGGCTTTGGGGGCCTGGGGTTCGGTACAGGCCACAGCCGCAGGGCTGGCCATGGTCATCGGCGGCCTGCTGCGACAGGTGCTCGGCGAGCCGCTCGGCCTGAGCGCAGCCTACGGCGCCATTTATGGGCTGGAGCTCCTGTTGCTGCTGGCCACCCTGATCGCCATGGCGCCGCTCGCGCGTAGCCGAGCACCGGCAACGGATATGCCTACCCCCGGACAATCGGCACCACAGGTCCAGCGCGGGCCCGAATGACACCTTCCGCTCGATAACCCGAAAGACTCAAGGAAAACGCCATGGAAATTCATCACGTCCTGATCATCATGTTCGTCGTGTTTGGCCTGTTCATGCTGGCCAATTGGTTCAACCGACCCAAAAAATGACCCGCTGAACCGCAGCCGCCAGCGCGCTGCGGCCCTGCCGACTTCAACGGCGAGGGGATCTCTCAGGAACATGGTCGACCGCGGGGTCTTGCCTCCGCGCAGGACTTCAGCTCGGGCGGCTGGCTTGGCTTCGCAAGGTGCGGCTGAGCAGGACCACAGGCAACAAGCCCACCACAACCAGCGCCAGTGCCGGAAGCGCCGCCTCACCCAGACGCTCATCTCGGGCCAGCTGATAAGCCACCACCGCCAGGGTATCGCTGTCGAAAGGCCGCAGCACCAGCGTGGCGGGCAGCTCCTTCATCACGTCGACAAAAACCAGCAACGCGGCAGCAGCCGCCGATCGCTTGAGCAAGGGCCAGTGCACCCTGATCAGAAGCGCTGGGCCCGATACGCCCAGCATGCGGGCACTGTCGTCCAAGCTGGGTGGAATCCGCGCATAGCCACTGCCAATCGACTGCAACGCCACCGCCGAAAACCGCACGAGATAGGCCCAGACCAGGCCCAGAGCAGTGGTGGTGATCAAGGCCCCGAGCGCCAAATCGGGCCACCTCATCTGCAGCCAGCCCAGGGGCAGCAAAAGACCGACCACGATCACCGCGCCTGGAATGGCATAGCCCAGGCCGACCAGATGAACCGCCCAGCGCTCCAGACCTGCGGGACGCTGACGCTGTGCAAAGGCGAGCAACAGAGCGCCCGCCGTCGCCAAAACAGCCGTCAAGCCAGCCAGCCAAAGACTGTTGACGGACCACTGGATGAACGAGCCCCATTGCAGATTTTCCCAGCTTCTAATCAGGGGCCGTGCCATGAACAGGACGGGCAGCACAAAACCCAGGGCAATCGGTCCAGCACACAAGAACCAGGCCCCTACCGCCTGCCGCCCTCGCAAGCGCACCGGCTGGGATTCCGAGGCACCGGCACGCCCCGCCCCGCGCGCATCGCTAAAGCGCAAGCGCCGCTGTGCCCCCCGCTCGAGCGCCAACAAGGCGGCCACCAGGATCAGCAACACCGTGGCCAACTGGGCTGCGACAACCCTGTTGTCCATGGCCAGCCAAGCCTTGTAGATGCCAGCCGTAAAGGTTTGCACACCCAGATGACTCGACACCCCGAAGTCGGCCAGCGTTTCCATCAGGGCCAGCCCCACCCCCGCGGCCACAGCCGGCCGAGCCAGGGGAAGGGCGACCTGCAACAGGCGACGGCGCAGCGGCGCCCCCAGAAGGCGGGCCGCCTCCATCAGATGGACCGCGCGCTCGGACAAGGCCGTGCGCACCAGCAGGTACACATACGGATAGAGGCACACGGTGAACACCAAGACGGCGCCCCACAGACTCTGGACATCCGGGACCAGGCGCCCCTGCAGACCCAGACCCTCGCGCAGGGCAGTCTGCAGCGGTCCGGAAAACTGCAGAAAGTCGGTGTAGGCAAAGGCGACCACATAGGCAGGCATCGCCAAGGGCAGCAGCAGCGCCCACTCGAAGACTCTGCGTCCCGGAAATTCGAACAACGCCACTGCGCAAGCCGTCGCCGAACCCAACAGAGTGACGCCGGCGGCCACGGCCACACACAGGCCCAGGGTGGTCAAGGCATAGTCCGGCAGCACCGTCGAGCCCATGCCCATCAGCAGGGCCCAGGCCTGTCGATCCAGTTCAAACCAGGACGCCAGAACCGACAGTACCGGCAGACCCAGCCATACCGGAAGCAGGAGCACGGCGAGACGGAGCGAGAGTCGGGAGAACATGAAGAAACGATGCCCGGCGCAGGCGCGGTACCCGCCGCCAAAAACCTGAACGGCGCATCAGGCAGTAAATGAGAATTGTACTCATTTAGCCCATTCGATCGTAAAATCAGGCGATGTTCCTAGAAGTCTCCAAACTGAGGGTTCGATACCCAGGCCGGCCAGCCGCAGCGCTTGACTCGGTCAGCTTGGGGCTGCCTGCCGGCGGCATCGGTGTACTGATCGGCCCTTCAGGCTGTGGCAAAACCACGCTGCTGCGCGCCATTGCCGGGCTGGAGCAGGCCGATGCCGGTGTGATTCGTCTAGATGGCGAAGTGGTCAGCCAGCCCGGGCGCCACATCGCCCCAGAATCACGGCGCATCGGCATGGTCTTCCAAGATTACGCCTTGTTCCCCCATCTGGATGTCCAGGACAACATCGCCTTCGGTCTTCAGGGCCTCAAACCGGCTGAACGACGGACTCGGGTGGCCCAAGTGCTGGCCTTGGTCGGCCTGGAGCAGGCCGGCCATCTGTTTGCCCATCAACTCTCGGGCGGCCAGCAACAGCGGGTGGCGCTGGCACGGGCCCTGGCCCCCAAACCCAGGCTGCTGCTGCTCGACGAGCCTTTCTCCAATCTGGATGTCGAGCTGCGCGAGCGACTGGCGCACGAGCTGCGCGGCATCCTCAAGGCCGCCGGTGCCACCGCACTCTTCGTCACCCACGACCAGCTCGAGGCCTTTGCCATTGGCGACGTCATCGGGGTCATGCACGAGGGTCAGCTGCACCAGTGGGACGAGGCGTATAGCCTCTATCACCGCCCCGCCACCCGCTTCGTGGCCGACTTTATCGGGCACGGCGTGTTCACCCCGGCGACCCTGCACGAAGTCGACGGACAGATCGTGGTCGATACGCCGGTCGGGCGCCTGAGCGATGTGGCCGAATGCCCCTTGCCCGGTGCGTTCGAGGGCGGACAGTGCGATGTGCTTTTGCGCGCCGATGACATCGTCCACGATGACGATGCACCCGTGAAGGCCGAGATCGTCCGCAAGGCCTTCAGGGGTTCAGAGTTTCTCTACACACTGCGTCTGGCCAGCGGCCACACGGTAATGGCCCATGTGCCCAGCCACCACGACCACACTCTGGGCGAATGGATAGGCATACGTGCCCAGGTCGACCATGTGGTGACCTTTGAACGCACCTGCGCGCCGCAGCAGCGCGATTTATGCCAGCTGCCCTGCGCCCAGGCAGGGGCGTGCGCAGCAGAGACGGGGCGGTTCATCCATCCCGCAAATTAAGCACCTGCTCGCGCAGATCCTGCGCCCATCGTCTGCGGTCGCGACCCGCATGATGCTCGGGCGGGCCGATCAAGACATGTGCCTGTACATCCTGAGCCGCCAGGGTGCGCAGCACCGAACCGACCAGGGTGTCCTCATCCACAAAGCGCGGAGCATGGCTAATCTGACCGCTGCTGCCATCCACAAAGCGCAGCGCCACCGGCTGCACCGGCACATCGGCCAGGATGGCCGCTTGAATCAGGTTGGCATGAAAGGGCTTGAGCACCACGCCATCGCTGGTGGTACCTTCCGGAAAGACGGCCAGCACGTCGCCAGCCTGTAGACGCTCGGCCATGAAATAAACCATGCGGTGCGCATCGCGCCGTGATTCGCGCTCAATGAACAGGGTACCGGCCTCATGTGCCATGTAGCCGATCAAAGGCCAGCGCCGCACATCGGCCTTGGAAATGAAGCGACAGTAGCCGGCTGCGTGCAACACCAGAATATCGAGCCAGGAAATGTGATTGGCCACCAGGAGCACCGGGCCGCTGGCCAAAGGCGGCCCCTCGCGCCGCAGCTCAATGCCCAAGGCCCCGAGCATTTGAGCGGCCCAGTGCTGCACATGCTGCTGGCGCTCGGCCGCTTCCAAGCGCGAGAACCGCCGTCGAATGATCCAGAAACCACGGACGATCTGCCACAGCACACGCAGCAGCCGTCCCGCCACACGAGGCCGCGACAGCAGTCGCACCACGGTCAAGCCTCGTGGGCGATGCGACCAGCCACAAGGGTCCAGCGCACCCGAGCTGGCAAGGCGTGGCCTTCAAAAGGCGTGTGCCGGCCCCGGCTGCGCAGCGTCTGCGGCCCGACGGTCCATTCGCCCGCCGGATCAAAGAGGCACAGATCGGCCACACCGCCCACCTGCAGCTGACCGCAGCTGCCCTGAAGGCTCCCAAGCGCCGGCCCCAACACACGCGCCGGACCGCTGCTCAACCGAGCCAACACCTGCGGCAGTTCCACGCCCTGGGATTGGCCCCACTTGCAGGCCAATCCGAGCAGCAACTCCAGACCACTGGCACCGGGCTCGGCCTGCGCGAAGGGAAGCGCCTTGTCGTCATCTCTGACGGGAGTGTGGTCAGACACCAGCGCATCGATGATGCCGTCCTTGAGGGCCTGTCCAAGGGCCTCTCGATCCTGCTGTTGCCGCAGCGGCGGATCAAGCCGCATGCGGCTGTCGAAGTAGCCGATATCGGTGTCGGTCAGCAGCAGGTTGTTGATGCTCACATCACAGGTGACCGGCAAGCCCTCGGCCTTGGCAGCCTCCACTAGACGCACCCCGGCGGCACTGCTGATGCGACAAATATGCAGGCGCACACGGGTGCTTCGTACGAGCTCAAACAGCGTGTGCAAGGCCACGGTTTCAGCGGCCACCGGCACGCCCGACAGCCCCAGCCGGGTGGCCAAGGGGCCGCTGGCCGCCACCCCCTTGCCCAGCCAGGGATCACGAGGCCGCATCCAAACGGCCAAGTCAAAGGTGGAGGCGTACTGCATGGCGCGTTGCAGCACCTGCGTATCCCGCAGGGCAACCTCGGCCTGGCTAAAGCCCACACAGCCCGATTCGGCCAAGGCCTTCATTTCAGTGAGGGTCTCGCCGGCCAGCCCACGGGTGAGCGCGCCCAGGGGAAAGACCCGCGGTGCCGACCGCCGCTCAGAGCGCGCGCGCAGCATCTCCACCAAACCGGGCTCATCGAGCACCGGATCGGTGTCGGGCAGACAAACCAGGCTGGTCACGCCGCCGGCCGCAGCCGCGGCCAGCTCGCATTCGAGCATGCCTTCGTGCTCATGGCCAGGCTCGCCGAGGCGGGCAGCCAAATCCACCAGACCCGGCGCCACCACCAAATGACGAGCATCGAGGATTCGGTCGGCTGCAAAGTCTGAGGGCACCGCCCCCCGGGCCACCAACTTGCCATCGGCAATCGCCAGGTCAGCGGGCTGATCGAAACCGGTGGCCGGATCGATCACACGGCCGTTCTTGATGAGGATCTTCATGCTTCGTTCCCCGCCACCAGGCTCATCACCGCCATCCGCACCGCAATACCGAAGGTGACCTGCGGCAGGATCACACTCTGCCGGCCATCGACCACCGACGAATCGATTTCGACGCCCCGATTGATCGGCCCCGGATGCATGACGATGGCATCGGGCTGCGCCAATTGCAGACGCTCGGGCGTCAGGCCGAAATTCTTGAAAAACTCCTGGCTCGAGGGCAGAAGCGCACCGCTCATGCGCTCGTTTTGCAGCCGCAGCATGATGATCACATCGGCACCACGCAAACCCTCCTCCAGGTTGTGGCAGACCCGAACACCCATCTGCGCCATATCGGAGGGGACCAGAGTACGGGGCCCCACCACCCGCACCTCGGGGCAGCCCAGGGTGGTCAGCGCATGAATATCCGAGCGCGCCACGCGCGAGTGCAGCACATCGCCCACGATGGCCACGGTGAGCCCAGAAAAATCCTTTTTGTAGTGCCGGATGGTGTACATGTCCAGCAGCCCCTGCGTGGGATGGGCGTGCCGGCCATCACCGGCATTGACCACGTGCACATGCGGGGCCACATGGCGGGCAATCAGATGCGGCGCACCCGATTCGCTGTGCCGCACCACAAACAGGTCAGCGGCCATGGCCGACAGGTTGGCAATGGTGTCCAGCAGCGATTCACCCTTGGATGCGGACGAACGGGCGATATCGAGATTGATCACATCGGCCGACAGGCGCGTGGCGGCTATCTCAAAGGTGGTTCGGGTACGGGTAGAGTTTTCAAAGAAGAGGTTGAAAACGCTCTTGCCACGCAGCAAGGGGACCTTTTTGACTTCGCGATCGTTGACGCTGACAAAACGGTCCGCGGTATCCAGAATCTGCATCAGGATGTCGCGTGGCAACCCTTCGATGGACAAAAGGTGGATCAACTCGCCGTTGCGATTGAGCTGGGGATTGCGCTTGTAGAGCATCTCTCAGGCCCCCTGCACTTCAAGACAGAGGCGGCCGGCTGCATCGCGAGCCAGCTGAAGGCTCTGATCGGCCGGCAGATGCAGACGGGCCGCCGCGACATCGGCCTGCACCGGCAGTTCGCGGCCGCCCCGATCGACCAGCACGGCCAGCTTGACACTGGCGGGCCGGCCGTAATCAAAGAGTTCATTGAGCACCGCCCGCACCGTGCGGCCGGTGTAGAGCACATCATCGAGCACGATCAGGTGTGCCCCTTCCACATCAAAGGGCAACTGGGTCTGGGCCGTGCCAGAAAGACCGCGCTTCGAAAAATCATCGCGATGCATGGAAGAGGACAAGACCCCCAAGGGATGGCTCAGGCCCAGGTCGCGCCCAATCCGCTCGGCCAACCACACCCCGCCTGAGGCCACGCCCACCAGGTGCACTGTCTGGCCGGAGCGTTCGGCCAGCAAGGTCTGCACCCCGCGCCGCAAATCGGCGTACAGGGCCTCGGCATCGAGCGTCAGTGCACTCACCGTACCCCCCCAGGCAGGGTTGAGGCTTGCTTGAGAAAAACTGTCATGCCAGACTCCGTAAAAACTGCTCGAGGATTATGCAGGCCGCACCTGCGTCAGGATCGCGGTGGCCATCGGCCAGCGCCTGCGTGGTGGAATACCGCTCATCAATCTCAAAGACCGGCAATCCGAAGCGACCCCGCAACTGGCGCGCAAAGCGCTGCGCGCGCACCGTGTTTTCATGCGCCGCCCCGTCGGGATGAAAGGGAACGCCCACCACCAGGGCGTCGGGCTGCCACTGCGCAATGCGATCTGCCAAAGCCGGCCAACGGGCCTGACCACTGGCCCGAATGGTGCCCTGGGCCGTGGCGGTTCGGGTGATCCGGTTGCCAGTGGCCACGCCCGTGCGCTCCAGACCGAAATCAAACGCCAGAAAGGTATGGGCCTGTGCCGCATCGGCCAGCCGCCCCGCACTCATGCGTGACCCACTCCAGAGGCGAGCATCCAGCTTTGCAGGCCCAGCAGGCCCAGCGCTTTTTCGTAGCGCTGCTCAATAGGCGTATCAAAAATAAGCGCCGGGTCGGCCTGCACGGTCAACCAACTGTTCTCGCCAATCTCCGACTCGAGCTGTCCCTCGGCCCAGGCCGAGTAGCCCAGCGACACAAACACTTTGCGCGGACCCGCGCCGGTGGACAGCGCCTCCAGAATGTCACGCGAGGTGGTCATCTCCAGGCCACCCGGAATGCTCATGGTCGAGCCGTAGGCCGATTCATCCGACCCCGTGCTCATGGATTCATGCAACACGAAACCACGCTCGACCTGCACCGGCCCGCCCTGGAAGACCGGCTGACCGCTCAAGTCCTCGCGCCGCAGCGGCATTTCCACCTTGTCAAACAGGTTCTTGATGCTGATGTCGCTGGGCTTGTTGATCACCAGACCCAGGGCGCCGCGGTTGCTGTGTTCGCACATGTAGACCACGCTGCGGACGAAGGGCTCATCGCTGACGCCCGGCATGGCAATCAGAAAATGATGGGTCAAGTTGGTGGCGTCGCTTTCGTCCGACATGAATGCATTTTAGGGTCGAGCAGCCCCGCATGGCAGTCCATTCTTGTCCGGCCGCGCAGCGCAGCAGCCGACACGCGCCTAAGATGCGCGCATGCCACCGACATACCCACGCGGCCTGGTCTGGTTTCGCCGCGACCTGCGCGCTCACGACCATCATGCCCTGCATCAAGCCCTGACGCACTGCGCCGAAGTGCTGTGCCTGTTTGTGCTCGACCGCGAAATCCTCGATGCACTGCCCCGGGCAGACCGGCGGGTTGAATTCATCATCGGATCACTGCGGGACCTGGACCAGCGACTGCACGAGCTGGGTGCGGTGCACGGCCGCAAGCGCGCCGGCTTGCTGGTCGAGCACGGCTGGGCCCGCCAGGCGCTGCCGGAATTGGCCGCGCGCTGGCAGGTGCAAGCCGTATTTACCCACCATGACGACGAACCCCAGGCACTCAGCCGCGATGCCGAGGTGGCCCGGGCGCTGGCGCAGCAAGGCGTGGCCTTCCACAGCTTCAAGGACCATGTCATTTTTGAGCGCCAGGAGGTGCTCACCCAGTCAGGCCGCCCCTATGGCGTGTTCACACCCTACAAGAATGCCTGGCTCAAGACCCTGACGGACCGGCATCTGGCCAGCTGGCCGATCGAGCCCCATGCGGCGGCGCTGGCCGACAGGCCCGAAGCCCCGCAAGCCCGCGTGCCCGAGCTCAGCGAGATAGGCTTTAAGACCACCCATCTGCAGGCTCTGGGGATAGAGCCGGGTGAGCGGGCCGGTCAGGCGCTGTTTAAAGAATTCCTCGGGCGCATCGACCGCTACGACACCCAGCGCAACTTCCCGGCGATCAAAGGGCCCAGCTACCTGGGGGTGCACCTGCGTTTTGGCACCCTCTCCATTCGCAGCTTGGCCGCTGAGGCGATGAGGCGACAAACCCAAGGCAGCGAAGGCGCCATGACCTGGCTGAGCGAACTGATCTGGCGTGACTTTTACGCCCAGATCCTGGCCAACTTTCCCCATGTGGCCGAGCGATCCTTCAAGCCCGAGTACGACGCCATCGTCTGGGAAACGGGCCCCCAGGCCGATCAACTCTTTGCCGCCTGGTGCGAAGGCCGCACCGGCTATCCCCTGGTCGACGCGGCCATGGCCCAGCTCAATAAAAGCGGTTACATGCACAACCGTTTGCGCATGGTCACCGCCTGCTTTTTAATCAAGGATCTGGGCATAGACTGGCGCTGGGGCGAACGCTACTTTGCCCGCCACCTCAACGATTTTGAATTGGCCTCCAATAACGGCGGATGGCAGTGGGCGTCGAGCTCGGGCTGCGACGCGCAGCCCTACTTCCGTATCTTCAACCCGGTCAGTCAGAGCCGAAAGTTTGACGAGGCCGGAAAATTCATCCGGCGCTACCTGCCGCAATTGGCCGGCTTGTCAGACCAGGCGATTCACGCGCCCTGGGAAGCCTCGCCGCTGGAGCTGGCGGCCGCTGGCGTCAAGCTGGGCGAGAACTACCCCCTGCCCCTGGTGGCCCACGATCAGGCGCGGGCGCGCACCTTGGAGCGCTATGCGGTCGTCAAGAAAAGCGGCTGAAGGTCGCACGCCCACAGAGCCACACGAAGCCCTGCCAAGCAATCGTAGACCTCAGATCTGCACCATCTCAAAGTCTTCCTTGCGGGCACCGCATTCCGGACAGGTCCAGTTCATCGGCACATCCGCCCAACGGGTCCCCGGCGCAATGCCGTCCTCAGGGTAGCCAGCCGCTTCGTCGTAGATCCAGCCGCAGATCAGGCACATCCAGGTGGTCGAGGCAGAAGATTCGGTCACGATACATCCGTGTCGTTCTAATAGAATGGCCGCGATTGTAGGGTGGGCGCTCAAGCGCACACGCCCTCCTGTCCTAAAGCCCATGGCGCCCCAAAAAGAACCGTCTGACCCTACTGCCAGTGCCGACCCTGCGGACGCGACCGAATCGCAGACCCTGGCCTGCGTCATGAGCTTCAATGCCAACGACCCCAGCGGCGCCGCAGGCCTGGCCGCCGATGTGGTGGCCATGGCCTCAACCGGCGCCCATGTGCTGCCGGTGGTGACGGGCGCCTACAGGCGTGACACCACCGAGATCTTCCAGCACTTTGCCTTTGACGAGGACGCTGTGTCCGAGCAAGCGCGCGGGGCCCTGGAGGACATGAGCGTCAGCGCAATCAAGGTCGGTTTCGTGGGAACGCCAGAGAACATCAGCACCATCGCCGAGATTGCCAGCGACTATGCCGACGTGCCGCTGGTGGCCTTCATGCCCAATCTGGCCTGGTGGGAAGACGATCAGATTGACAGCTACCTCGATGCCTTTCGCGAGTTGCTGCTGCCGCAAACCACTGTGCTAGTGGGTAACCACAGCACCCTTTGGCGCTGGCTGCTGCCCGATTGGAGCGGTAACAAACCGCCCAGTGCCCGAGACATTGCCAAGGCGGCGGCCGACTCGGGCGTGGCCTACAGCCTGGTCACCGGTATGCCCGTGCTCGGACGCTACCTGGACAATGCGCTGGCCAGTCCACAGGCGGTCCTGTTCAGCGAGAAATTCGAACACTTCGAGGCCAATTTCAGCGGCGCCGGCGACACCCTGTCGGCCGCCCTGACCGCGCTGCTGGCCAGCGGTCATGACCTGCAGACCGCAAGCGCCGAGGCGCTGAGCTATCTGGACCACAGCCTCGATGCGGGCTTTGCCCCAGGCATGGGGCATCTGATTCCGGACCGACTGTTCTGGGCGCAAGCCTTGGGCGAGGACAACGCGCCTGAAATCGATCCCCACGCACGACCTGCTTCTGCTGACCACTTCGAACTTCCCCCCCATGGCACCAAGCAATAAAACCTCGATGAACGATGCGCTGTTCGAGCGCGCCAAGAATGTCATTCCGGGCGGCGTCAATTCGCCGGTGCGGGCCTTCCGAGCCGTGGGCGGCACACCGCGCTTTGTGCAACGGGCACAGGGCGCTTACTTCTGGGACGCCGACGGCAAAAAGTACATCGACTACATCGGCTCCTGGGGGCCCATGATCCTGGGCCACGGCCATCCTGCGGTACTCGAGGCAGTGCAGAAAGCGGCGATGGACGGCTTTTCGTTTGGCGCACCCACCGAGCGCGAGGTAGAACTGGCCGAGGCCATCATCGCCGCGGTTCCCTCGCTGGAGATGGTGCGCCTGGTCAGCTCGGGGACCGAAGCGGGCATGAGCGCACTGCGTCTGGCGCGTGGGGCCACCGGCCGCAGCAAGATCATCAAGTTCGAGGGCTGCTACCACGGCCATGCCGATGCACTGTTGGTCAAGGCCGGCTCGGGCCTGGCCACCTTCGGCAACCCCACCAGCGCGGGTGTACCCCCGGAAGTGGTGGCGCAGACACTGGTCCTGGAATACAACAACCTCGAGCAGCTCGAAGAAGCCTTCAAGCGGCACGGGGCCGATCTGGCCTGCCTGATGATCGAGCCAATCGCCGGCAACATGAACTTTGTACGCGCCAGCGTGCCCTTCATGAAACGCTGCCGCGAGCTGTGCAGTCAGCATGGCGCGCTGCTGGTGTTTGACGAAGTGATGAGCGGCTTTCGGGTCGCGCTCGGTAGTGCACAAAGCATCTACGCCAAACTCATCCCCGGCTTCGAGCCCGACATGACGGTGCTCGGAAAGGTCATCGGCGGGGGCATGCCTCTGGCCGCCTTTGGTGGCAAACGGGCCGTGATGGAAAAACTGGCGCCGCTGGGCCCGGTCTACCAGGCCGGCACCCTCAGCGGCAATCCGGTAGCCACCGCCTGCGGCCTGGCCACCCTGCGCGAGATCAGCAAGCCCGGCTTCTTTGAGGCTCTGGGCGCCAAAACCCAGCGCCTGGTGACCGGCCTGACTGAGGCCGCGCACGCAGGTGGCCAGGCTTTTTGCGGCGACAGCCAAGGCGGGATGTTTGGCTTCTTCCTGCTCGACCAGCTGCCACAGAACTACGCCACCGTCATGACCACCGACGGGCCCAAGTTCAACGCCTTCTTCCACGCCATGCTCGATGCCGGCGTGTACTTTGCGCCGGCGCTCTACGAGGCCGGCTTTGTGAGCGCCGCACACACCGATGCCGACATCGAGGCCACGGTGCAAGCAGCCCGGGCGCACTTTGCCGAGCACGCCTTAAAGCGCTGAAGGCGCTCTAAGTAAGCCCGAGGCGACATCTGCACAAAGCCATCAAGCCCTCCGTGCCATCTTCGACCAGGTCGAGCACCCTCTCAAAGTCCTCCGGGCCGCCGTAATAGGGGTCGGGCACCACGGTGTCAGAGAAGCGCTGAAAAAACTCGGCCAGGCGCCGCACCTTTCTGATGTGGGCCGGCGGGCACAGTGACTCGGTCAATGCCTGGTTGTCCCAGTCCATGGTCAGGATCAGGTCAAAGCGCTCGAAGTCAGCCTCCAGAATCTGCCGGGCGCGCAAATGCGAGAGGTCATAACCGCGCAAAGCCGCATGCTTTTGCGTGCGCACATCGGGCGGCTTGCCGGGGTGGTAATTGTGCGTACCGGCCGAATCGACCGTGATGCGGTCGGCCAGCCGGTGCTGATGCAGCCGGTGGCGCATTACGCCCTCGGCGGTGGGGCTGCGGCAGATGTTGCCCATGCAGACGAAAAGAAGGTTCATACCGACTCGGCCTCAATGCCGGAAATGCCGCACCCCGGTGAACACCATGGCCACGCCGCGCTCGTTGGCGGCGTCTATCACTTCCTGATCGCGCATCGAGCCGCCGGGTTGGGCCACGCAGGTCGCGCCCGCGTCGACCACCACGTCCAGGCCGTCGCGGAAGGGGAAGAAGGCGTCGCTGGCGACCACGGTGACTTGAAGGCTCAGATTGGCCGCCTCGGCCTTTATGCTGTCGATGCGCGCTGAATCCAAGCGGCTCATCTGAACCGCGACTACGCCCATTGTCATGCCGTTTT
>JBEIHE010000050.1:0-20907 GCA_040381515.1 Polaromonas sp. | reverse complement strand
AGCACCGGCTTGTGAAGCACACCCGCCTCGGTCAGCAGGAAGGTGATCAGCAGCCGCCCGACGCGGCCATTGCCGTCGAGGAAGGGGTGGATGGTCTCGAACTGCACATGGGCCAGTGCGATCTTCACCAGCGGGGGTAGCGAGTCGTCCGCGTGCAGGAACTTCTCCAGGTCGCCCAGCGCTTGCGGAACGAGATGGTGCGGCGGAGGCACGAACGCCGCCGTGTTCAGCGTACAGCCGGCCGGGCCGATCCAGTTCTGGGAGGTCCGCAGTTCGCCAGGCTGAAGCCGTCCACCGCGTACGCCACGCATCAGTTCAGCATGGATCTCGCGAATCAACCGCACCGATACGGGCAGGTCTGGAAGCCGCACGAGGCCATGTTTCATCGCCCGCACGTAGTTAATCACCTCATCCACGTCGCCAGGCATTCGCTCGTCGAATATTTGCGCTTCAGCGGACAGCAGGTCCTGCAGAGAGCTCTGGGTCCCTTCGATCTGGCTTGAAAGGACGGCCTCCTTGCGCACATACATAAAGACAAATAGGTCCGGGTTGGGCAGCGTCAGCACGGAACCGTCCAGCCGCCCCATTGCGCGATCCGCAGCCGACAGCAGGCCCGACAGATCGGCGGTCAAGTCGACCGCAGGTTGCGGGGGCAGCGGCGCAGGAACAAAGGCTCGGTACCCCTTTGGCTGAGAGATATACCGTCCCGCTCGCGTCGATGAATCAGAGCTGCTCGCCATGCGTATTGCTATCTTTTGTATGGGATCAGGATCTTTCCATGCGATAGGCTGCATTTAACATGGAAAGGTTTTGTCTCTCCCCATCGGAGTCGGCAAGGCACAGCGCACCCGCCCCCCTGACCAGCGACTGCTCTTCATTCACCCGTATCTTTATCCTTTAATGAACGAAGTATTATGTAGGAATCCACCCAAAAAAGACCCCTGGGAACACATCCTACTTATTAAACGTTGAACAAGAAGTTCATCACATCGCCATCCTTGACGATGTATTCCTTGCCTTCGCTGCGCATCTTGCCCGCGTCCTTGGCGCCCTGCTCGCCCTTGAGGGCCACATAGTCCTCAAAGGCGATCGTCTGGGCGCGAATGAAGCCGCGCTCAAAGTCGCCGTGGATCACCCCGGCGGCCTGCGGCGCGGTATCTCCAATACGGATGGTCCAGGCACGTACTTCCTTTTCGCCGGCGGTGAAGTACGTTTGCAGCCCAAGCAATTTGAAGGCGGCGCGGATCAGGCGGTTCAGACCCGGTTCGGTCTGACCCATCTCTGAGAGAAACAGGGCCTTGTCCTCGTCGCTCATGTCGGCCATGTCGGCTTCCATCTTGGCGCAGATCGCCACCACCGGCGCGTTCTGGCCTGCGGCATATTCCTGCAGACGCTGGAGCAGCGGGTTGTGCTCAAAGCCGTCCTCGCTGACATTGCCGACGAACATGGCACGCTTGGCGGTGATCAGACACAGCGGCTTGAGCAGCGCCCGCTCTTCATCCGACAGGTCCAGCGTGCGCGCCGGTTTGCCCTCGTTGAGCACCGCCTGCACCTTGGTCAGCAAGGCCACCAGCTTGGCAGCCTCCTTGTCGTTACCGCTCTTGGCGGCTTTGGTGTAGCGCTGCAAGCCTTTTTCGACCGTGCCCAGATCGGCCAGACACAACTCGGTCTGTATGACCTCGATGTCCGCAATCGGATCGACCTTGCCGGCCACATGAATCACATTGGGGTCTTCAAAGCATCGCACCACATTGACGATGGCATCGGTCTCGCGGATGTGCGCCAAGAACTGATTGCCCAAGCCCTCGCCCTGGCTGGCACCGGCCACCAAGCCAGCAATGTCCACAAACTCGACGATGGCCGGCACGATGCGCTCGGGGCTGACGATGGCCGCCAACTGTTGCAGGCGCGAATCGGGCACCTCCACCACGCCGGTGTTGGGCTCGATGGTGCAGAAGGGGTAGTTCTCGGCCGCGATGCCTGCCTTGGTCAGGGCATTGAACAGGGTGGACTTGCCCACATTGGGCAAGCCCACGATGCCGCATTTCAAACTCATGAAAATTCCTTTGAAGGTGGAGACCGGTCAATCGCCTGGAAACAGACCCACGGATAGACAGGGTCCGCAGGACAATCAAGCCGCTTTGAGCTGCATGCGGCCACAACCTGTGACCGAGGGCCGCGCTTGAACGTACAAACCCGAAATTGTAAGGAGACCGCCAGCCCGGCTTGGTGTCCGGGCTGAAGGCGAATCAGAACGGGGCCGTCAAGCCCGCCTTCAGAAACGCAGGGTCCAGCCGCCGGTCAAGGTGCGCCGCGACGATTCCGGACTGTCGTTGTCGGTGCTTCGAATCAATCCCAGAGCCCAATCCTGGTTTTTATCGGGCGAATAGATGGCCCCGACTTCCACAAAACGCGAGCGCACACGAATGCCGGTGCCGCTGCGAGTGGTCTTCTGACCCATATCAAGCGCAAGTTTCCATGAGGCGCTCAGGTCCCAGACCGGCGCCAGGGAATAGCGCACCGTGCGCTCGCTCTCCAGCGGATTGCGCATGCGGTCGCGGCTGAGTGCGGCATTGAAATGCAGTGTCCCAAAGGGCATTTCGCGCGAGACGATGGCATTGAGCGCATACGAGACCTTGCCAGAACCCAGGCCCGATGCCTCTGCGGCTGCGCCGACCGGCAGCACCAGTTCGGGCTTGAGCGCCAGCGAGGTCTTGCTGGCCTCATGGTCCCACAGACGCCACTTGACCCCCAGCACCGAATTGCCCCAACCCGATGCCGGCGCTTGCCCATGTAAGCGCAGCCCCTCGTAAGAGGTGCTGACAAACAGGTCGGTCTGATCGCTCAGTCCCAGGGTGTAGGTCAGGCCGGTGGCGCGGCTGCGCCCCCGGTCGGCTGCCTGGCGCAGCCGATCCTGGGTCTGCGAAATCTCTATCTGGTGCCCGCCTTTGCCTTGGGTGGCGGTGTCATCGGTGATCAAGGGCTGGGCCGCCTGCGCAGCAGTGGCCAGGGCGGCAAAGACAAGAAACAGCGAGCGAGCGAACATGATGAAAACCAGGACAGAGAAAAACCTGTTGATACAAACCTTACTTTACGCCTTAAACACCGGACTGGACAGCCCCCGGTCCACCCCCCCCGCTATTGGGGCGAACCAGTAGCCACAAGCGCAGTGACAGCGCCTAGGATGGCGCCTTCGATGGCAAACACATCTGGAGGAGACCCGATGAAAAGATGGCTATGTGCTGCAGCCGCCTGGCTGACCCTGACCGCCGCGCAAGCCTGGCCCGACGCCAGCCGGCCGGTGACCCTGGTCGTACCTTTCCCGCCCGGAGGCTCTACCGATCTGATCGCACGTACTCTGGCGCCCAAGTTACAGGAGCGCCTGGGCGGGCGTTTTGTGGTGGACAACCGTGCCGGCGCGACGGGCACCATCGGCACCGGCCAAGTCGTTCGCTCTGCCGCTGACGGACAGACCTTGCTGGTCTCCTCGCTGGGGCCCTTCGTGATTGCGCCTCACCTGATCAAGGCGCCCTACGATGCCCTCAAGGAACTCGACTACATCTCGGTGGCAGTGCAAGCGCCCAATGTGCTAGTGGTGCCAGCCGCCTCGCCCCACAAATCCATGGCCGATGTGATTGCCTTCCTGAAGGCGCAACCGGGCAAGATGACCTTCGCCTCTTCCGGCAATGGCAGCAGCGACCACTTGACGGCTGAATTGTTCTGGCTGCAGACCGGCACCACCGGCATCCACGTGCCCTACAAAGGCGGTGGTCCGGTCATGAACGACCTGCTGGGCAACCAGGTCGATTCCTCGTTCATGAACATCAACACCGCGATGCCCCAGATCCAGGCGGGCAAGCTGCGCGCCCTGGCCATTACCAGTGCACGGCGCTCGCCGCTGCTGCCACAAGTGCCCTCGCTGGAAGAGCTGGGCATCAAGGAGGCCAATGTGTACTCTTGGCAGGCCATCGCCGGCCCCAAGGGTCTGCCGACCGACCTGAAGAACCGCTTGCATGCGGCCATTGCGGCCAGCCTCAATGACCCGCAGGTCCGGCCCAAGCTGCTTGAACTGGGCTTTGAGATCGTGGCCACCACCCCGGAGCAGTTCACCGCCTATCAGGCCGCCGAATTCGCGCGCTGGAAGCGGGTGATCGAGACGCGCAATATCAAGGCCGATTGAGCCAGGGCCAACTCAGCCGCCCAGCCCCATTCGATGCAACTGCAACTGGACGAGTGGGCTGAGCGGATCTGCGAGGGTCTCGAGAATCTCGAAATGATTCAAGCCCTCGGCCCACAAGGCCGTGGTGCTAAGGCCAGCGGCCCCCAGCGCCTCGGTCCACATCTGGCTTTGCCAGACAAACTGCGGGCTTTCCTGGCTGCCGACTGCAACCGCAACAGGGCAGCTCAGCGCCTGCGCATGGCGGGCCGGGCTGAGCGCCTGCACCCCCTCATCGTCAAGATGCACATAGCGGCTGCGCGCCGAGCGCCGCACCGGCTCGAGTTCATACATGCCGCTGCAGCAAAAAAGGCTGGCAATCGGCAAGCCATCGCCTGAGGTAGCCGCCACCGCCGCCAGATGCGCGCCTGAAGAATGGCCGGCCAGATGGATCCGTGCCGGATCGAGGCCCCAGGCCTGCGCCTGGCTCACCACCGCAGCCAAGGCCCGCCGCACCTGATCGGCCAGCACCCGCAGATCACCCCCGCGGTCCTGCACCGCATCGAAATCCGGAATGATCACCCGCGCACCGGCCCGCACGAAGGGCTCGGCCAAAAAGGCATAGTCTTCAGCCCGGCCGCTGCGCCAAGCGCCCCCATGGATGTAGACCCATGCTGGCGCAGACCCTGCGCCAGCCCCGTGCAGATCCAGGGCTTCGTTGGGGCCGCTGCCATAGACCAGTCGCCGCGGGGATCCAAGCCGCTGTCGCACGTCTTTGCTGCGCTGGGCGTAACGCTCAAGCACCTGCGCCCAATTGGGCGCCCACTGCGTCTGATCGTAGGCTCGGTCGAGCGCGGCCTGATCAAGGTCTTGCCACACGCATTCGCTCATGGGGCCTCCAGCGTCTGTGCAAAAGAAGACAGGGTCTGGTTGAACAAGCCCGGGGCTTCGACCTCGGGCAAGTGGCCTATGCCTTGCCAGAGCTGCATCCGGGCCTGCGGCAGCGCCTGCAGCAAGCGATCGGCGTTGTCCTGCCGCGGATTGACCCGATCCTCGCTGCCCTGGACCATCAGCACTGGCAAGGTGAGCGCCTGGGCGTGATCGAGGCTGCAGAAAGCAGACAGTCGAAAGGCGGCCGCGTTTTCCAGGCCCCTGATGTGCAGACCGCGCGAAAGTTCGGTGAGCCAGTTGCGCAGCGCCTGGCTGGCCTGCGGGCCGACCAGGTGATCCGCCCCGCGATCACCATACTGATAGGTGCCCTTTCGGATGCGGGTCACCCGCTCCTCGAAGGCGGCGCGCCGCTGCGGCGAAAGTTCGCGCTGGCCGATGCCGGTGCCGCTGAGCAGCAAAGCGCGCACCCGCTGGGGATGCGCGATCGCAAAGGCCTGCGCCACCGCAGATCCGAAGGAATTGCCGGCCACGACACAGGGCCCGATATCCAGGGCCTCCATGAAGTCACAGACGGCCTGTGCGTAATCACTCGCCTGGGGCTGATCGGTGCGCAGGGGGTCGCTCAGACCATAGCCCGGTGCATTCCAGGCAATCACCCGCCACCGCGCCGAAAGTCCAGCCAGCTGAAATCGGAAGTACTGCGCATCCGCTCCAATGCCGTGCAACAAAAGCAAGGGCGCGCCATGGCGGGGCCCGGCTTCCAGATAAGACCAGCGGTCACCCTGGTAGCGCACCTGCGCCTGAGCCGGGATGCGAGCCAGACGCACAGGCGGCAGGGCCGGCCAGCAGTGGTCACCGCCCAGATCAAAACCCTGATCCACCGCCTGTGGCTGCTCCGCTATCGGGCCGAGGGGAGCCACCTGAATAGAATGCATGCGTTCTTTCATGACCATGGGACCGAGGGGGCTTGTATGAATCGTCGCTTGAAATTGGGTGTGTGGATGCTCGGCATGCTCGCGGCCTGCGGGCTGGTGCATGCGCAAGGCGCCGAGTGGCCCACTCGGCCTGTGCGAATCATCGTACCCTACCCAGCCGGCGGCGGCGTGGACATCCTGGCGCGCGCCGTGGCGCAGAAACTGCAGGAGCGCTGGCAGCAGCCGGTGACTGTGGACAACAGACCCGGCGCCAACACGCTGGTGGGCACCGAAATGGTGGCAAAGTCCACCGACGGACACACCTTGCTGGTGACCACCGACGCCACCTTCACCATCAACCCGCATCTCTACAACCGACTGCCCTATGACTTTGAGCGCGACTTCGCGCCCATTTCGCGGATGGTCTCGTTCAGCCAGCTGTTCGTCGCCACCGCCTCGCTGCCCGCCAACACCTTGCAGGAGCTCATTGCGCTAGCGCGCAAGCAGCCCGGCCAGCTCTCCTATGCGTCCTACGGAGCGGGGAGCCAGCCGCAGCTGGCCACCGAAATGCTCAAGCAAAAGGCGGGAATCTTCATCGTGCACATTCCCTATCGCGGCATTCCACAAGCGGTCAACGCGGTGGTGGCCGGAGAGATCCCGCTCACCTGGGCCGGCATTCCCTCGGCGCGGCCGCATCTTCAGAGCAAGCGGATGAAGGCGCTGGCCTACGGTGGCAAGACCCGGCACCCCGCTTTTCCGGATGTACCCACCGTGGGCGAACTCGGCTTTGCCGAAGTCGATGCCAATGTGTGGGTCGGCCTGTTCGCGCCGGCAAGCATGCCTGCTGCCCTGACACAGCGCATCGAACGAGAGGTGGCAGCCCTGCTGCGCGAGCCCGCGTTCAAGGAGCGGGAAATAGATGCCAAGGGCTACGATCTGGTCGGCAGTTCCGGGCAGGAGATGGCCCGCCATATTCGACAGGAACTGGCCAGCCGGGCCGGGCCGATCCGCTACTCGGGCAGCAAAGTCGAATGAAGCAACTCAACGGGCGGGCAAGCCAGTGAGCACGGCCACACCGGCCTCACCGCCCGACGCGCCGCTACCCGATGCGATCGGAAGATCGGTTCTGTTGCTGTCGCTGGCCTGCTTTACCAGCATGGCCAGCCAGCGCATCTGCGATGCGATGCTGCCCGAGCTCTCGCGGCAGTTCGACAGCCCGCTGGCTGCCACGGCCCAGGTGGTGTCCGCCTTTGCCCTGACCTATGGCCTGACGCAGCTTTTTTTTGGCTCACTGGGCGACCGCTACGGCAAGCTGCGGGTGATTGCCTACACATTGCTGGGGTCGGCGGCGGGCAATGTGCTGGCCGCCTTGGCACCGAGCCTGGACCTGCTGGTGGCCGCACGCGTTCTGGCAGCAGCCTGCGCCGCGGCGATCATTCCGCTGGCCCTGGCCTGGACCGGTGACGCAGTGCCCTATGCAAGACGTCAGGAAACCCTGGCGCGCGTCGGGCTGGGCACCACGATGGGCATCTTCAGCGGTCAATTCATCAGTGGCCTGATCACCGACACCGTAGGGTGGCGATGGGCCTTTGCCCTGCTGACCGTGCTGTTCCTGTTGATGGGTATCCTGGTGCAGCTGCATCGCCGCGATCATCAAGTCGCAGTAGCCGCCCCAGCAGCCGGCGGTGTGAGCCTGATGGCCCAAACCCGCGAGCTGCTGCGCGATGGCTGGGTGCGCAAGATGCTGGGCTTCTCGCTACTCCAAGGCGCCGCCGGTTTCGGGATGATGGCTCTGGTGGCCTCGCACCTGCATCAGCTCCATGGGCTGTCGCTTTCGAGCGCTGGCGCCATCGTGGCCCTGATGGGACTGGGCGGTGTGAGTTTTATGGCCACTGCAAAGCATGTCATTGCACGACTGGGCGAGAGCGGCATGGCCTTGATGGGCGGCCTGGGTATGGCGCTGGCGCTGGTCGTGCTCGCGCTCAGTCCCTGGTGGCCGATCACGCCACTGGCCATGCTGCTGGGCGGCTTTTTCTTTTTCATGCTGCACAACACCCTGCAGGCTTTGGCCACGCAAATGGCGCCGCAGGCGCGCGGTGTTGGCGTGTCGATGTTCGCCACCACGCTCTTCCTGGGTCAGGCGCTGGGCGTGGCACTGGCCGCAGCCCTGATCGATCGCGTGGGCTCGGCGCTGGTGCTCTGCGGCGCCGCAGGGGTGATGTTGGCAATCGGGACGATGCTGCACCTACAGCTGCGAAAACGTGCAAGGGCGCTCGCCGTCGGCGGCCCCCCTGCGGCCCGGCACTGACCCAAGCTGCGGCTTGCCTAGCGCCCCGAAAAAAAAGACCTCAGCCTAGACGGGCACGCACCTGCTGTCCGACCCCGAGGTGACGGTCAAAGCCTTCGATCACCATCATGTTCATACCGAAAGTGACAGCGCCCTCGAGCCTCGGGTCTCGTCGATAGGCATGCAAGGCAGATAGCACGCCGGGGTCTATCTTGCCCGTCACCGGATCCACATCGACCATGGTGCAGCGGCTGCAGGGCTTGGCCGGCCGCAGCCTGACCGGCCCATCGGGGGTGTCGATCTGCAGGTCCGTCACGCGATCCTCGTCATGCGCTTGCCAGGCCTGGGCCCCGTCGGCTGCGAGCACCAGATTGGGCCTAAAGCGCAGCATGTCCACCGCCGCCCGCCCGCCCGATTGCAGGCGGACATTGAGCGCATCGACAGAGGCTTGAGCCAGGAGCATCAGCGGGAAGCCATCACTGAAGGTGTTGAGCACCGTCTGTCCACCCGTCCAGCGCCGCTGCGAGACCCGCTCGACCTGCGGATCGAAACGGACCAAGCGTGCCGGTCGGCCCAAGAAGTCGCTGAACCACTGGGCGGCCACTGCGCCCATGTCCCAGGCTTCGATGGACTCCTCCCAAAGCTCGACCTTGGCCGGCGATTCCACACTTTCCAGGCCCAAATGCAGGGCCAGCATGCCGGGGGCGCGCAACACGATGTCCGTCTGCCGCAACTGCGGCTGCACCAGAGCCAGGCGCGGCTGCTCGCGCTGCGAGATGAATTGGCCGCGCTCATCGACCACCATCCAGACGCGGTCCAGGTCCAATCCCTGATCTGTCAGCAGGGCTTGGCGCACCGGCATCGGGGCACAGGATTTGACCGGATAGATGAGCAACTGGGCAATGACAGCCTGCAAGGGGGCGGAAGAAGCGCTCATGGAAAGGGCCATTGGGGTCGAGGGGCCCGTATTCTCGCCGGGTTTCTACAATGTCCTATGACCCGAAAATTTGATGTCTGCATTCGCGGAGACGGCGTGGTGGGCTGCAGCCTGGCCCTGCTGCTGGCACGCGAGCGACTTCGAGTGGCCTTGCTGCGCCCGGCTCAAACCTCACCGCCGCAAGATGTGAGGGCGTATGCAATCAACCGGGCCTCGCGCGAGGTGCTCGAAGCGATACGGGCCTGGCCGCCCGGCCAAGCCGTCACCCCCGTCAAGTCCATGCAGGTCTGGGGCGATGAGGGAGGACAGATCCGCTTTGAAGCCGAGCCAGGCCAGCACGAGCTGGCCTGGCTCCTACCTGCCGCCGAGCTGCTGGAGGGCCTGGCCCAGGCGCTGCACTTTGCGCCTCAGGTGACGAACATCGAATCGCTGGAGGGCATCGAGGCCGAGCTGCATGTGGTCTGCGAAGGCCGCGACAGCAGCAGCCGCAGGGAGCTGGGCATCACTTGGGACAGCAAGCCCTACGCGCAAAAAGCGCTGGCGGCCCGGTTGCGCGCCAGCCTGCCTCATGAGGGACAGGCACGGCAGTGGTTCGTCAATGGCGAAATCATGGCCCTGCTGCCCATGGGTGGAAGCGGCGGTTGCGAGTGGGCTCTGGTCTGGTCGGTATCGCTGGAACGGGCGCAGACCCTGCAGGCCCTCTCGGCTCAAGAGTTCGTGGCTGCCATGAGCGCCTTTGTCGACACCCAAGCAGGTGATTTGAGCCTTTGCAGTCCGGTCATGGCCTGGCCGCTGCATCTGTCGCAGGCCGACCGATGGGTGGGCCCTGGCTGGGCCTTGGCAGGTGATGCGGCCCACACCGTGCATCCACTGGCTGGACAGGGCCTTAATCTGGGCCTGGCCGATGCCGCGGAACTGGCCCGCATCATCGGCGAGCGTGAATTCTGGCGATCACCCGGCGATCTGCGGCTGCTGCGCCGCTACGAGCGATCGCGCAAGGCCGATGTACAAGCCATGGGACTGCTCACCGATGGCCTGCAGGGGCTGTTCAGCCAAAACGATGCGCGTTGGCAAGCGCTGCGAAACTGGGGCATGAATGCGGTGGGGAGCCAGCGCTGGCTCAAAGCCTGGTTGATGAAACAGGCTATGGGCTGACCCAACGGAGACAAGTGATGAACGCAATGATTCTTCTAAACCGCCGCGCAGGCCTGCGGCAAGTTCGCCGAAACATGGTCGCTGTTCTGGTCGCGATCTTGAGCGCGCTGGTCCTGCTGCCCGTCGCTGCGCTGGCTCAGGGCAGCGGCTTGACGAGCGCGCAGGAGGCAACCTTGCGCAAGAACCTGAGCGATCGCCTGCCGGGCCTGCCCAAAATCGATGAAGTCAGACGCACCCCTATGAGCGGGCTGTTTGAAGTCCGCATGGGGATGGACATTGTCTACACCGATGCCACCGGCGCCTTTGTGATCCAGGGCCAGTTGATCGATACACGCACGCGGCAGGACCTGACGCAGGAGCGGCTCGACAGGCTCAATGCCATCGCCTTTGACAGCCTGCCGCTTAAGGACGCCATCACGATCGTGCGGGGCAACGGCAAGCGCAGGCTGGCTGTTTTTCAGGACCCTAACTGCGGCTACTGCAAACGGTTCGAACGCGATCTGCAGAAGGTCAGCGACGTCACCCTCTATATGTTCTTGATCCCCATTCTGGGACCAAGCTCAACCGAGCAGGCACGCAATGTCTGGTGCGCGCGCGACAAGGCGCAGGCCTGGACTGATTGGATGATCTCGGACAAGCCGGCTGCGGCTGCGGGGTCTGACTGCGACAGCAGCGCCCTCAACCGCAATCTGGAATTCGCCCGCAAGATGCGCATTACCGGCACGCCCACCCTGGTCTTTGGCAACGGCAACCGGGTCCCAGGCGCGATTGCCGCCGCCCAGGTGGAAAAGCTGCTGTCCCAGACCCCCTGAAAAAATCGGCGGCCGCCAGGCCTGCCGAGTTGGGCCATTGCCTCGGTTATTCTTCGATCATGTCCTCTGCCGGCGTTCCCGTCTACCGCATCGAAATCGCCGATCTCAAGGCCCATCTGCTGCGCATTCACCTGAGCATTCCTGCACCATCGGCCCAGCAGGAAGTCAGTTTGCCGGTGTGGATTCCTGGCAGCTATATGGTGCGCGAGTTTTCTGGTCATTTGCAGAAACTGCAGGCGCGTCAAGGTCGCAAGCGACTGATCCCCGAGCAGTTGGACAAGTGCAGCTGGCGCTTGCCTTCACGTGCAGGGCAACCCCTGGAACTGACTTATGAGGTCTATGCCAACGACCCCTCGGTCCGGATGGCGCAGCTGAGCCACGAGCGCTGCTTCTTCAACGCCACCAGCGTCTGTCTGCGCATTGACGGCCAGGATGACGCCGCGCTGATTCTGGAGGTGCCACCACCGACAGAACAGCGGCGCTGGATCCTGGCCACTGGCCTGAAGCCCTTGAAAATTGATCGCCGTGGCTTCGGGCGCTACCAGGCATCCGACTACGATGAGCTGGCCGATTGCCCGGTGTGTTTTGGTCAGCTCTGGAGCGGGCACTTCGAGGTGGCAGGAATCACACACCGTTTTGTGGTCAGTGGCGCGCCCGCCACCTTCGATGGAGCCCGGCTGCTTGAGGACACCCGCAAAATCTGCGAGACACAGATCCGGTTCTGGCATGGGCGTCACAAGCCACCGTTTGGCCAGTATGTCTTCATGCTCCATGCGGTGAGCGAGGGCTACGGCGGCCTGGAGCACCGCAATTCCACAGCCCTGATTTGTGCACGCAAGGACCTGCCCGGCTCCGATTCCACCAAGGTCTCCGAAGGCTACACCACTTTGCGCGGCCTGATCAGCCACGAGTACTTCCACACCTGGAACGTCAAGCGGTTGCGGCCAGCCGAGTTTGCGCGTTACGACTACACCCGGGAGAACTACACCGAACTGCTGTGGTTCTTCGAGGGATTCACCAGTTACTACGATGACTTGATGCTGCGGCGCTGCGGCCTGCTCGACAACGCGGGTTATCTCAAGCTGCTGGGCAAAACCATCAATCAGGTTCTCCAGACACCGGGCCGCCATGTTCAGTCGGTGGCCCAGGCCAGCTTTGATGCCTGGGTCAAATACTACCGACACCACGAAAACACACCCAATGCGACCGTCAGCTACTACAGCAAGGGGGCCTTGGTGGCGCTGTGCCTGGATTTAACGCTGCGATCCATGCGCCATGACCTCAACCTCGATGGCATCCTGCGTGAGCTGTGGCAGCGCTGCCGTGGTGGGCCGATGAGCCAGGCCGACCTGCTCGCCCAACTGCAGGCCAGCAGCGGTCGATCGTTCGAGGCGGAAATTGGCCAATGGGTACACACCACCGAAGAGCTGCCTGTACAGGCCCTGCTCGAATCGCACGGGGTGGCCGTCGTCAAGGAACCCGATCAACTGGCCCAGCGCCTGGGGATGCGGGTGGAGGAAGGCCAAGGGCTGAAGGTCAAAACCGTTCTGCACGGTGGCCCGGCGCATGCGGCGGGCCTGAGCGCTGGAGACGAATGGCTGGCCATTGAGCGAGCGGACGGATCCGGCTGGCGCTTGCGCCGCCTCGACGATCTATTTGTCTACGCAAAGGCAGGGGACAAAGTCAAGGCGGTGGTCTCGCGCGATGAGCAGCTGCTGCGTCTGCCACTGAAGGTCCCCGAGGCGGGCCACACTTGGCGCCTGGCGGTGCAAGACGCCGCCTTGCTTGAGCGCTGGATCGCTGCGCCCCCAAACCCATGAAGCGATCATCAGACAGGAGGTCAACCCATCATGCAATTTCACACGATTGAAACCAGCACCCATGGACCGGAAGGTCAGCAAGTGGGCCTGGTACGGCTCAACCGCCCCAAACAGCTCAACGCACTGAACGATCAGCTCATGGACGAGCTCGGCGCGGCGCTGCACGCCTTCGATGCTGACGAGGCCATTGGCTGCATCATCCTGACCGGCAGCGAGAAGGCCTTTGCCGCCGGCGCCGATATCGGCGCCATGGCCACCATGACTTTTGCCGACGCCTACGGTCGCAATTTCATCAGCCGCAATTGGGAGCGGATGGGTCAGGTGCGCAAGCCGGTGATCGCGGCCGTCAGCGGCTTTGCACTGGGCGGCGGCTGCGAGCTGGCGATGATGTGCGACTTCATCATCGCGGCTGACAACGCCAAATTCGGCCAACCGGAAATCAAGCTCGGCATCATCCCGGGAGCCGGCGGCACCCAGCGCCTGCCCCGGGCGGTGGGCAAGTCCAAGGCCATGGATCTGGCCCTGACCGGTCGCATGATGGACGCACAAGAGGCCGAACGCGCCGGCTTGGTCAGCCGGGTGGTGCCGCTGGACAAGCTGATGGATGAGGCCATGGGCGCGGCCTTGCAGATCGCCCAGTTCGGCCGCCTCGCGGTCATGGCCACCAAGGAATCGGTCAACCGAGCCTTTGAAAGTCCGCTCAGCGAAGGGCTGACCTTCGAGCGGCGCCTGTTCCACGGCCTGTTTGCCACCGAGGACCAGAAAGAGGGCATGGACGCCTTCGTCAATAAGCGTCCGGCGCGCTTCAAGCACCGCTGACCAAAGGGCCTATAATCCCCGTCCTCCGGTGATATAGCTCAGTTGGTTAGAGCGCAGCATTCATAATGCTGATGTCGGTGGTTCAAGTCCACCTATCACCACCAGTTCTGCAAAGCCCCAGGGCAACCGCCCTGGGGCTTTGTTCTGCCTGCTACCGACTCTCAGCCTCTGGACAGACACCATGAAACGCTGTGAACAAAACCGGTTCCAATTCGGAGCCAGCCCATGAGCCGCAAGGTGTACATCAAAACCTTCGGCTGCCAAATGAACGAGTACGACTCGGGCAAGATGTCCGACGTGCTGCACGCGGCCCAGGGCTATGAAAACACGTCCGACCCCGAGCAGGCCGACCTGATCCTGTTCAACACCTGCTCAGTGCGCGAGAAAGCGCAGGAAAAGGTGTTTTCTGACCTGGGACGGGTCAAGCACCTGAAAGACAAGGGCGTGATGATTGGCGTGGGCGGCTGCGTGGCCAGTCAGGAAGGCCAGGAGATCATTGCCCGCGCCCCGTATGTGGATGTGGTCTTTGGCCCGCAGACCCTGCACCGCCTGCCCGAGCTGCTGGAGGCGCGACAGCGCGAAGGCCGACCGCAGGTCGACATCCGCTTTCCGGAAATCGAGAAATTCGACCATCTGCCGCCTGCCCGCAAAGACGGGCCGACCGCCTTTGTCTCCATCATGGAGGGCTGCTCGAAGTTCTGCAGCTACTGCGTGGTGCCCTACACCCGGGGCGACGAGGTCTCACGGCCGCTGGAGAGTGTGCTGGTCGAGGTGGCCGAACGGGCCGATCAGGGCGTGCGCGAGGTCACGCTGCTGGGACAAAACGTCAACGCCTATCGCGGAGCCATGGGGGGCACGGCAGAAATTGCGGACTTTGCCACCTTGATCGAATATGTGTCCGAGATCCCCGGGATCGAGCGCATCCGCTACACCACCAGCCACCCTAACGAGTTCACCCAGCGGCTGATCGACGTCTATGCACGGGTGCCCAAGCTGGTCAATCACCTGCACCTGCCGGTGCAGCACGGCAGCGACCGTATTTTGATGGCCATGAAGCGCGGCTACACCGCCCTGCACTACAAAAGCACAGTGCGCAAGCTGCGTGCGGTCCGGCCCGATCTGGCCATGAGCAGCGACTTCATCGTCGGCTTTCCAGGCGAGACTGACGAGGACTTTGACAAGCTGATGCAGCTGGTCGACGAGGTAGGTTATGACACCTCGTTTTCCTTCATCTTCAGCCCGCGGCCGGGCACGCCCGCGGCCAATTTGCAGGACGATACACCGCACAGCGTTAAACAGGCGCGCCTTGCACGGCTGCAGGCAAGGCTGGATGAACAGGTGCGCACCATCAGCGCCAGCCGTGCAGGGTCGGTGCAGCGCATCTTGGTCGAGGGTCCCTCGCGCAAGAATTCGCAGGAGTTGATGGGCCGCACCGAATGCAACCGAGTGGTCAACTTCGAAGGTCACCCGCGCCTGATCGGCCAGATGATCGAGGTGCAAATCACGCAAGCGATGCAGCGCGCACTGCGAGGGCAAGTGTTGCCCGCCTCACCCCAAGCCAGTCTTGTGGGCTGACAAAACGAGCCAGGCCGCCTAAACCCGAACCAGCGATGCGCCGGTTCCAGCCCCCACAGAGACGCGGGGCTTCCGGCAAGCTCCTCAGAACTTGGGCATGCCAGGCAAGCCCTTCATCCCGGCCAGGCCCTTCATACCACCCATGCGCTTGAGCATCTTCATCATGCCGCCGCCCTGCATTTTCTTCATCATGCCCTGCATCTGCTCGAACTCATTGAGCAAACGGTTGACATCCTGCACCTGAACGCCGGCGCCCAGGGCGATGCGCTTCTTGCGGGTGGCCTTGATCAGATCGGGGCGGGCCCGCTCCTTGGGCGTCATGCTGTGAATGATGCCCTGCTTGCGCGCGATGTCCTTCTCGACCTTGCCTAAATCCATATCGGCAGCCTTGGCCGAAAGCTGCGAAGGCAGCTTGTCCATCAGGCTGGACAGGCCGCCCATCTGCTTCATCTGCTGAATCTGGGCCAGGAAGTCATTCAGATCAAAACCCGCCCCGCTCTTGACCTTGGCTGCCAGCTTTTGCGCGGCCTGCATGTCCACGCCCGCGCTGACCTGCTCGACCAGCGCCAAAATATCGCCCATGCCCAGGATGCGGCCGGCATGGCGCTCGGCGTCGAACACCTCTAGGCCGTCAATCTTCTCGGAAACACCGGCAAACTTGATCGGCGCGCCGGTAATCTGGCGCACCGACAGCGCCGCGCCGCCGCGCGAGTCGCCGTCCAGCTTGGTCAGCACAATGCCCGTCAGAGGCAGGGCCTCGCTGAAGGCCTTGGCGGTATTGATCGCGTCCTGTCCCTGCATCGCATCGACCACAAACAAGGTCTCCACCGGCTTGAGCTCGGCGTGCAGGGCCTTGATCTCGTTCATCAGGGCCTCATCAATGGCCAGCCGGCCGGCGGTATCGACCAGCAAGACATCAAAATAATGACGGCGGGCATGATCGAGGGCAGCCCGAGCGATATCGACCGGCTTTTGCTCCGCACTGCTGGGGAACCACTCGGCCCCGGCCTGTGCGGTCACCGTCTTGAGCTGTTCGATGGCCGCCGGTCGGTAGACGTCTCCCGAGACGGTCAGCACCTTCTTCTTGCGCTTTTCAATCAGGTGCTTGGCCAACTTGGCGGTGGTGGTGGTCTTGCCCGCGCCCTGAAGGCCCGCCATCAGGATCACCGCCGGCGGCTGTACCGCCAGATTGAGGTCGGCCACGCCCTCGCCCATGGTGGCAGCCAACTCCCGGTTGACGATCCCCACCAGCGCCTGTCCGGGCGAAAGGGAGCCGAGCACCTCCTGCCCCAGCGCTTTTTCCTTGACGCGCGCAATGAAATCGCGCACCACCGGCAGCGCCACATCGGCCTCAAGCAAGGCCATGCGCACTTCGCGCAACATGTCCTGCACATTGGACTCGGTGATGCGCGCCTGACCGCGCAGTTGCTTAACGAGTCGGGAGAGCTTGTCGGTGAGGGCTGAGGCCATGAATCACGGGCGAGGCAAAACAATATCGCCGAGGAGGAGGGTCCGCTATAAACTGTGACCATGATACTAGCCCTAAGTCCGGCCTGGTCCTACATCATCGTCACGGCATCGGCCCTGGCTTATCTGTTGCTAGCCCTGTGGAGCACACGCCTGGGCAAAAACTTCAGCCGACTCTTTTTCTTGCTGGCCTGGCTGCTGCACGCGGTCAGCCTGGCTGACGGGCTGTTTGGTCAACCGCCGCGCTTCGGTTTCGCGCCGGCGCTGTCGATGACGATCTGGCTGGTGCTGGCGGTGATCGCCATCGAGAACGAGTTGTTGCCCAACCTGCGGTCGGGCTTTACTCTGGCGGGCCTGGGCACGGTGGCCGTGCTGCTACCCGAGCACTTCCCAGGCGTCAGTTACGAGGCGATCGCATCGCCCTGGCTGCCCTTGCACTGGGCCCTGGGCATCGCCTCCTACGGGCTTTTTGCGGCGGCGGTCCTGCACGGCTGGCTGATGGCTCGGTCGGAAAAAAGGCTGAGAGAGATGTCAGGCATAGAGTCGGGCATGCCCCTGCTGGCGCTGGAGCGCCTGACCTTTCGTTTTGTGGAGGCCGGATTCATCTTGCTGACCGCCAGCTTGGTCGCCGGTGGGTATTTCGCACAAACCATCTACTCGGGCAGCCCCGGCGCGATGGTCAACCACAAGACGGTGTTCTCGGTGTTGGCCTGGTTCATTTTTGCCGGCTTGCTGGCCGGTAGACGGCTCAGAGGCTGGCGGGGCCGCCAGGCGCTGCGCGTGCTTCACCTGGGGGCAGGACTGCTGCTCCTGGGCTACCTGGGCTCGCGCTTCGTCCTGGAAGTAGTACTGGGCAGGGCTTGATTCCATGAAGTATCTGCTGCTGATCGCGCTGGCCCTTGCACTGGTGTGGTGGTGGCGGCTGCTGGGTCGCAAGAAGAACACCGGCGAGCCCACCTCTGCCCCGGCACAGAAAAAGCCCGTGGACGTAATCGCCTGCCGTCACTGCGGACTGCATCTGCCGCGCGCCGAGGCGCTCGGCGGCACTCAAGGCTTTTATTGCAGCGAGGCCCACCGGCGGGCAAGCGAGGAGTCAGCGAACTCACCGTGAAGCAGCCAGTCCAGCCCATCGGCAGTGGGGGCGGAGGGCGGGCAGCGCCACACGCACAGGCCTGATTACCGAACTTCGGACAGCGGCCCCGGCCTGGAATCCCTCCGAAACATGAACGTCTACGCCCACTTCTTTATCGCTCGCGATTGCAAGCTGTGGCAGGTCGCCCGCTGCCTCGACCGGGATGGAGATGCCGACGTGGCAGGCGGCCAAGCCTTGCCCGATGCGGCCTGGCACTGAAAAAACCTCGGCGGGCCGCATGGCGCAAGGATCGACGAATCGGGATTCACATTTTTCAAGGCTTGCAGGCAATTGGCACGACCACGCCCGGGAGTGCCGGCGCCCCGAATGGCGCTGAAAGCACAAAAAGCCAACCGCGGCGCGCAACCTGGCCTAAGACCTTGGGTACCGCAAAAACACTACATCTAGTGCTTGAATTCATCCGAGGCCCTAGGTATAGTGCTTCGGCGATGACAATCCGCACCTTTCCAGGCTTGCCTGAATCTCCTCCCGGCCCTGCCAACGACCAAGCCATGAGTCGCTGGCAGAGGAATTCGGAGCCCTTTTCAAGGAAGCAATCCGACACATTTTCGGTCGTACGAGGTGCAAGATCCGATTCGAAAGCACAAATCGCCTGAACGTGCAGTCAGGCTCCACAAAAAAGTAAAGAAACCTAGAGGACACATGCAAATCGCCACCCACGCCACCGCCGGCAGCCCAAGCGCAAGCGCTTTCACCCCGCCGCAGACCTCCTCGACGGCCAGCCTGTACGCGCAATACCAGATCATCCGTCGCAACGGTGCCGTGGTTCCCTTCGAGCCGACCAAGATTGCGGTGGCCATGATGAAGGCTTTCCTGGCAGTGCACGGAACGCAGGGCGCAGCCTCCGCGAGCGTTCGAGAAACAGTAGACCAACTGACCCAAGCAGTGGTTCGCGCCCTGATGCGCTCACGGCCGGGCGGAGGCACTTTCCACATTGAAGACGTACAAGACCAGGTCGAACTCGGTCTGATGCGCGGCGGGCACCACGAGATTGCGCGTGCCTATGTGCTTTACCGCGAAAAACGCTCGCAAGAGCGCGCACGACAGCCCAATACTGCCGCCGTCGGCCAGCCCACGCTGTACGTGACCGACGGTCAGCAGCGCGTCGCGCTGGACCTTGAAGGTCTGCACCGCCTCATTCAGGAGTCCTGCGAAGGGCTGGGGGCCGATGTCAAGCCCGAACCCATCGTGGCGGAAACCAAACGCAATCTTTATGACGGCGTGCCGATCGACGAGGTCTACAAGGCGGCCATCATGGCGGCCCGCACGCTGATCGAAAAAGATCCGGACTACACCTACGTCACCTCGCGCCTGCTGATGCACACCATTCGACGCGAGATCCTGGGCGAGGAGGTCAAACAGCACGAGATGGTCGGTCGCTACCCGCAGTACTTCCCCGAATTCATCGCCAAGGGCGTGCAACATGAGTTGCTGGACGAGCGGCTGCTGCAATTCGATCTGGAGCGACTCGGACAGGCGCTCAAACCCGAGCGCGATCTGCAGTTCGACTACCTGGGTCTGCAAACGCTGTACGACCGCTACTTCCTGCACGTGCGCAAGAGCCGCATCGAGCTGCCACAGGCCTTTTTCATGCGGGTGGCCATGGGATTGGCCCTGGGCGAGATTGACCGAGAGGCACGTGCCATCGAGTTCTATGAGCTGCTCTCATCCTTTGACTTCATGTCGAGCACGCCCACTCTGTTCAACAGCGGCACCCTGCGCTCTCAGTTGTCGTCCTGCTACCTGACCACTGTCCCGGACGATCTCGATGGCATCTACGAATCGATCAAAGAGAACGCGCTGCTGTCCAAGTTTGCCGGCGGCCTGGGCAACGATTGGACCCGGGTGCGGGCCCTGGGCTCACACATCAAGGGCACCAACGGCGAATCCCAGGGTGTGGTGCCCTTCCTCAAGGTGGTCAACGACACCGCTGTAGCGGTGAACCAGGGCGGCAAGCGCAAAGGCGCAGTCTGCACTTATCTGGAAACCTGGCACCTGGACATTGAAGAGTTCCTGGAGCTTCGCAAGAACACCGGGGATGATCGTCGGCGCACCCATGACATGAACACGGCCAACTGGATTCCTGACCTGTTCATGCGGCGGGTGATGGAAAAGAGCCACTGGACCCTGTTCTCGCCCTCCGATTGCCCAGACCTGCACGACCTTTATGGCGAGGCCTTCGAAAAGGCCTATCTGGCCTACGAAGCCAAGGCCGAGCGCGGGGAAATCAAACCAACCCGCAAGATCCAGGCGGTGGACCTGTGGCGCAAGATGCTGAGCATGTTGTTTGAAACCGGCCATCCCTGGGTCACCTTCAAGGATGCCTGCAATGTGCGCTCACCCCAGCAGCATGTCGGGGTAGTGCACTCCTCCAATCTGTGCACCGAGATCACGCTCAATACCAGCGACACTGAAACGGCGGTGTGCAACCTCGGATCGGTCAATCTGGTCAGGCACATCAAGGACGGCCGGATCGACCACGACAAGCTCAAGAAGACCATTAACACGGCCATGCGGATGCTCGACAACGTGATCGACATCAATTACTACGCGGTCAAGAAAGCACGCGACTCGAATATGAAGCATCGGCCGGTAGGACTGGGCATCATGGCCTTCCAGGACTGCCTGTACGAACTTCGTATCCCTTATGGCAGCCAGCAGGCGGTGGAATTTGCTGATCAGTCCATGGAGGCGGTCTGCTATTACGCTTATTGGGCCTCGACCGAGTTGGCTCGCGAGCGGGGCAAGTATTCGAGTTACAAGGGCTCGCTGTGGGATCGTGGCATCCTACCGCCGGACACGCTGGACCTGCTGGCGCGCGAGCGTGGCGGCTTTCTGGAAGTCGATCGCTCCAGTACCCTGGACTGGGATGCGCTGCGCAGAAAGATCGCGCAGGACGGCATGCGCAACTCCAATTGCGT
>JBEIHE010000049.1:0-20919 GCA_040381515.1 Polaromonas sp. | reverse complement strand
CGCTATGCCAAGCACTTTGAGGAGCAGACCGCTGACGGCGCCCGCAAGTACCGCATCATTGTCGAAGCCGATTGGCCGGCTTTCGTGCCGGGTGCCGAGAACTTCAAATTTCGAGAGAACTGTCGCTACAGCACCGAAGGCGTGGTCTGCAAGGTACCGCCGGGCCACTACTTTATGTTGGGTGACAACCGCGACAACTCGCTCGATTCGCGCTTTTGGGGATTTGTGCCAGAGGAAAACATCGTGGGCAAGGCCTTCTTTGTTTGGATGAATTTTGGCAACCTCAAGCGTATTGGATCTTTCGACTGACGTGAGAGCGGCTGACCCTCACGAAGATCTGTCCGGCCTGCAGCACCGGCTGGGGCATCTTTTTGGGGACGAGGCCTTGCTGAGGCTGGCCCTGACTCATCGCAGCTTTGGGGCTGGGCACAACGAGCGGCTGGAATTTTTGGGGGATTCGGTGCTCAATTTGGCGGTGGCCGGTCTGCTCTACGAGCGCTTGGCCAGCCGTCCTGAGGGCGAGATGTCCCGCGTGCGTGCGTATCTGGTGCGGCAGGAGTATCTGCATGGGCTGGCAGTGCAGCTCGGACTGCCCGATCTGATCCGTCTGGGTGAGGGCGAGGCCCGCTCTGGAGGCAGCCAGCGGCCCTCCATCCTGGCCGACGCTCTGGAGGCGGTGATCGGTGCGGTTTACCTCGACGCTGGCTATGAGCAGGCGCAGGCCCTGGTGCGACGTCTGTTCGCAACCATCGACATCACGCCAGGCATGGCTGCGGTGGGCAAAGACCCCAAGACCGAGCTACAGGAATGGCTGCAGGGGCGTCATATGAGTTTGCCCATCTACCGGGTGGTGGCCACCTCGGGGGCTGCGCACCAACAGGTTTTTGATGTCGAGTGTGAGGTGGCCGAACTCGGTCACACCGAGCGGGGCATTGGTGGCTCGCGCCGTGCCGGTGAGCAGGCCGCCGCCGCCGCGATGCTGTTGCACATCAAGGCGCTCTGAGGAAGCCCGTCGATGCGTCAGCCCAGCGACCCCGCCCAAAGTCCGCAGGAACTCGAGGCCATGCTGGCCCAGGCTCTGGCCGGCCGGCCAGCCAGCCCCGGTTCGGTGACGGTCGATCCGGCCGAGCAGCGCTGTGGTCTGGTGGCTATTGTGGGCAAGCCCAATGTAGGCAAGTCCACCTTGCTCAATGCCCTGGTCGGACAGAAGATCAGCATCACTTCGCGCAAAGCCCAGACCACTCGGCATCGCATCACCGGCGTGCGAACTCTGGGCGCAGCCCAGTATGTGTTTGTCGATACGCCCGGCTTTCAGACCCGGCATGGCAACGCTCTGAACCGCTCCCTGAACAAGACTGTGCTGGGCGCGGTCCACGATGTCAGCCTGATTGTTCTGGTGGTTGAGGCTGGCCGCTTCAACCTGGCCGACGCGCAGGTGCTCTCACTCTTGCCTAAGGGCGTGCCGGCCCTGCTGGTGGCCAACAAGATCGATCAATTGCAGCGCCGCAGCGAATTGGCGCCCTGGTTGCGCGATATGCAGCAGCGCCACGATTTCACCGAGTTTGTGCCAATGTCTGCCAAGAGTGCCAAGGATGTGGAGCGTTTGCTTGAAATCTGCGGACGCCACCTGCCTACCCAGCCCTGGATGTACGGGCCTGATGAACTGACCGACCGCAGCGAGCGTTTCCTGGCTGCCGAGATCGTGCGTGAGAAGCTGTTTCGGCTGACGGGTGACGAGTTGCCCTACACCTCCACCGTGCTGATTGACCGCTACGAGGAAGAGGGTGAATTGCGCCGGATTGCCGCCACCATCGTGGTCGAGCGCGACTCGCACAAGGGCATGGTCATCGGCGATAAAGGTGAGAAGCTCAAACGCATTGGTACCGAGGCCCGTCTGGAGCTTGAATCGTTGACCGGCCACAAGGTCTTCCTTGAAATCTGGGTCAAGGTGCGATCGGGCTGGGCCGATGACGAGGCCCGCGTGCGTTCCTTTGGCTACGAATGAGTCAACGGCGCATCAGCGACGAGCCGGCCTATGTGCTGCACCGTTATGACTGGAGCGAATCCAGTCTGATTCTGGAAGTCTTTACGCGTCACCAGGGGCGTGTGGCGGTGGTGGCGCGAGGTGCCAAGAAGCCCAGCTCTGGTTTTCGTCCGGTGCTCTTGCCTTTGCAGGGCTTGCACCTGTCCTTTGGCGGGGAGGGCGAGATCCGTAACCTCAAGAGCGCGCACTGGCAGGGCGGTCATGTCATGCCCACTGGCGAGGCCTTGCTCTCGGGTTATTACCTCAATGAATTGGTGATGCGCTTATTGGCTCGGGACGATCCTCATCCGCGCCTGTTCGATGCCTATGCGGCCGCGGTGCAACTGCTGGCCACCCCCGCTGCCGATGTCTTGCAGGCCGCCCTGCGTGCCTTTGAGCTGTGGCTGCTGCGCGAGGTGGGCTGGCTCCCTTCGCTCGACTGTGAGACAGCCAGTTTGCTGGACCTTGATCCGCAGGCGACCTATGTGCTTGTGCCAGAGGCCGGCCTTCGTCTGGCTCATGGCGATGACCGCTTTAGCTTGTCCGGTCTGCAGTGGATCACCTTGCAGCGCAGCCTCAGTGAGAAGGCGGGTTTTGGGCAGACCGTGGAGGCGGTGGTGCCCTTGGGGACGGCCCTCAAGGCTCAGTTGCGCAGCTTGCTGCACTACCATTGCGGGATGTCCATGCTCAAGACTCGGCAGATGATGCAAGACCTGCAGTCCCTGGTTCACCCTGATCGCGCATGAAGACTTCCACCACGGCTCTATCGGTCAATGTCAACAAGGTGGCCTTGCTTCGCAACAGCAGGCACCTTGATATCCCCAGCCCAGTGCGAGCCGCCGAGCTGTGCTTGAGGGCTGGAGCCGATGGCATCACCATCCATCCCCGTCCAGATCAGCGTCATATCCGTCCGGACGATGTGGTCCAGATTGCCGAGCTGATGAAGCGCTGGCCCGACCGCGAGTTCAATCTGGAGGGCAACCCCTTCCATAACTTGATGGATTTGGTGCATCGCGTGCGGCCGCATCAGGCCACTCTGGTCCCCGATAGCCGGGATCAGCTCACCAGCGATCACGGTTGGAGTTTTCCTCAGGATGCCGCACGCCTGCGGCCGGTGATTGAGGAGTTGCATGCGCTCGGTGTTCGGGTCAGCCTTTTCATGGATCCGGTGCCGCAGGTCATGGAGGCGGCTCGGGCTGTGGGGGCCGACCGGGTCGAGCTCTACACCGAGGCCTATGCCCGCGCTTGGGGCACCACCGAGCAGGCCTCTGTGCTGGCCCGCTACAGCGCCTCAGCCCAGGCGGCGAGGGCTGCAGGTCTGGGCCTCAATGCGGGTCATGACCTCAATCGCGAGAATCTGGGAGATTTCTTGCGGGCCATCGCTGGCCTGCAGGAAGTCTCGATTGGTCATGCCCTGATCGCCGATGCGCTTGAGTTCGGCTATGCCGGTGCGGTGGGAGCCTACCTGTCTGTCATTGAATCGGCTTTTGTCGATCGGCCTATTGGGGCTCGCGAATGAATGCGCGCATTTACGGCATCGGGACGGATGTTTGCGATATCCGTCGAATTCGCGCCAGCCTGGAGCGCTACGGGGAACGTTTTGCCAGCAAGATTCTTGGCCCGGCTGAGATGCGGGTGTGGCAGCAGCGCAGTCAGCGTTGGCCGGAACGCGGCGTGCGCTATCTAGCCACTCGTTTTTCTGCCAAGGAGGCGTTCTCCAAGGCCATCGGCCTGGGCATGCGAATGCCCATGACCTGGCGTCTGTGCGAGGTTGTCAAGGACCCCAGTGGCAAGCCGATGATCGTTTTGCACGGGGCCCTCAAGCTCTGGTTTGAGGCCCGGGGTCTGAGCGCGCATGTGAGCCTGAGTGACGAAACCGATTACGCGACCAGCTTTGTCATTGTCGAGAAAATCTCAGAATGATTGCCCACCTTTGTCCCCATGCGCCCCTGATCATTGACGTGGCCGGCCTGTCGTTACAGGCTGTCGACCGCAAGCGGCTTGGGCATCCGCTGGTTGGAGGCGTGATCCTCTTTGCCCGCAACTGGCAGGATCGCATGCAACTGTCCGAACTGTGTCGACAGATCAAAGCCCTGCGGTCCGACCTCTTGATCCTGGTCGATCATGAAGGCGGACGGGTGCAGCGCTTTAAGACCGATGGCTTTACCCATCTGCCGCCCATGCGGGTGCTGGGACAAATGTGGATGCAACCCGACACCGGCGGCCTGCCCGGCCGCCATGCGCTGGCCGCCTGTAATGTGGCCACCGCCTGCGGCTATGTCTTGGGCGCTGAATTGCGTGCCTGTGGTGTGGACATGAGCTTTACCCCGGTACTCGATCTTGATCATCAGGACCAGGACGCCTCTCGCAGCAGTGTGATCGGCGACCGCGCCTTCCACCGTGACCCGCGCATCGTCAGCCTTTTGGCCAAGAGCCTGATGCAGGGGCTGCTGCAAAGCGGGATGTCCAACTGCGGCAAGCATTTCCCCGGACATGGCTTCGTCCAGGCCGACTCGCACGTGGACATTCCAGTCGACCGCCGTCCGCTCAAGACCCTCCTGGCCGATGACTGCGCGCCCTACGTTTGGCTTAGGACTGCCATGAGCAGCGTGATGCCCGCGCATGTGATCTACCCGAGGGTCGATGCCCGACCCGCCGGTTTTTCGTCCCGTTGGCTGCGGGATATCCTGCGAGGCCAGCTCGGTTTTGGGGGGGCGATCTTCAGCGATGACCTCAGCATGGCCGGCGCTCGCCGGATTGACGGACGCGAGGTCAGTTACACAGAAGCGGCGGTTGCTGCTCTCAATGCCGGCTGCGATCTGGTGCTGCTCTGCAATCAAAGCCCTGGCGGTGGCGTGGCCATCGATGAATTGCTCGACGGCCTTACCGAGGCGCAGCTCAAGGGCCATTGGCAGGCGCTCGAGGCCAGCGAACTCAGGCGCTTGGCCTTGCTGCCCTCGCGACCCGGACTGTCCTGGGACGATCTGATGCGCGAACCCGCCTATCTGCAGGCTTTGGACCTGGTGCCCTGAGCCATCTTGGATCTGCTCAAGATCCTATGTCGCCGGTCTTTAGGGCTTTAGCTTTCGCGCCGCAAGGCCGGAAACAAAATCACATCGCGAATGCTGGGGCTGTCGGTCAGCAGCATCATCAGCCGGTCAATACCGATGCCGCATCCGCCGGTGGGCGGCATTCCGTATTCCAACGCCCGCACAAAGTCCGCGTCGAAGAACATCGCCTCGTCATCGCCCGCGTCCTTTGCCGCCGCTTGCGCGTGAAAGCGCGCGGCCTGCTCCTGAGCGTCATTGAGTTCCGAAAACCCGTTGCCGAATTCGCGTCCGGTGATGTAGAGCTCAAAGCGTTCGGTGACTTCGGGGCGCTGGTCATTGGCTCGCGCCAGGGGGGATATCTCGGTGGGATGCTCCATGATAAAGGTCGGCTGCCAGAGCTTGTCCTCCACGGTTTCCTCGAAATAGAGCACTTGCAGACCGGCCAGGGAGCGACCGGACAGTCGATCCTTTTCTTCCGATAGGCCCAGCTTTTTCAGAGCTTGAATCAGCCAGGGGGCATCGTCGACTTTTTCACCGGCGGGTGAATATTTGATGATGGCTTCGCGAAGCGTCAGGCGCTCGAAGGTCGGCTCCAGATCAACCGGCTGTCCCGCGTATTGCAACTTCAGGCTCCCGCAAGCCTTGCGCGCCGCATCGCGGATGATTTGTTCTGTGAAATCCATCAGATCGCGGTAGTCCCACCAGGCGGCATAGAACTCCATCATGGTGAATTCGGGGTTGTGCCGCACGCTGATGCCTTCGTTGCGGTAGCTTCGATTGATCTCGAACACCTTCTCGAAGCCCCCAACGATCAGACGCTTGAGGTAGAGCTCGGGCGCGATGCGCAGATACATTTCCTGATCAAGCGCGTTGTGGTGGGTGATGAAGGGCTTGGCATTGGCGCCTCCCGGAATTGGATGGAGCATCGGCGTTTCCACTTCAAGAAATCCGTTGTCCACCATGAACTGGCGAATTCCGCTGACGGTTCTGCTGCGCGAGACAAAGCGGTGCCGGGCTTTTTCATCGGTGATCAGGTCCACATAGCGCTGGCGATACTTGAGCTCCTGATCGGCCACGCCATGGAACTTGTCAGGCAAGGGGCGCAGGCTCTTGGTGACCAGCCGTATCGTTTGCGCATGCACCGACAACTCACCGGTCTTGGTCTTGAACAGCGTACCGCTGGCGGCCACGATGTCGCCCAGGTCCCAGTGTTTGAAGGCCTCGTGCAGAGCCTCGCCTACGCCGTCATTGCTGATGTAGATCTGAATGCGACCCCCTGAAGGACCGAACGATGCGTCTTGTACCGTGGCAAAGCTGGCTTTTCCCATCACCCGCTTGAGCATCATGCGGCCGGCCACACTGACCGCAATTGGTCGCGCTTGGAGGTCCTCTTTGCTCAGGCCCTCGTAGGCTTCGAACAGTTCGGCGGCACGGTGCTGCGGCTTGACGTCATTGGGAAAAGCAACGCCCTGATGGCGCAGAGCCGCGAGCTTTTCGCGGCGCTCGGCCATCAGCTGGTTGTCATCGGCGGCGGGCGGATGGGTATCGTTCTGGGACATGAGCTGGAGGGGGCGGGCCGCTTGGGCCCTGCAGGTCAGGAAATGGGGCCGCAGGCATTGGGCCCAAGGCTTGACCGGATCGCCCCGGCCAGAGAGCGGGATTTTAAGGCTCAGCTCCAGCCATTGCGCTCAAGCAGGTCGTTGACGACTTCCAGCCGCACCAGCGGGTTATCCAGGGTCATCAGCTGCTGGCGCGTGCTCGGGGGCAGTGGCAGCATCTCGCACCATCGATTGGCCACCCAGCCACAGTCGTCCATCTGAAAGGGCGGCAAGAGGGGGCGCTGGTCGGCGGGCACTTTCTGGTCGTCCAACTGCTGGAGCAGGCGGCGCAGCATCCGCACCGGACCTTGCAGATCCTCCGGAATCGCCACCGGGTTATCGCTGGGCAGCAATTGGGCATCAGCCACCCAAAGTCCATGCTTGAGTTTTTCGCTGCGACGCACGGTAAACCGCTGCTCGCCCTGGCATCGGATCTGCAGCAGCCCGGGCTGGGGGTTGCGCACTTCGATCAGTCGCGCCAGCGTCCCTACCGTGTGAAAGCCTTCTTCAGGTGCACCGGCCTCAAGTATTTGGGATCCATGCGTCAGGCTCACCACGCCGAAAGGGGTCTGGCTCTGCTGGCAACGGCGGACCATGTCGAGATAGCGCACCTCGAAGATGCGCAGAGGCAGCAATCCGCCCGGGAACAGCACTGTATCCAGAGGAAACAAGGGCAGTTCGACGATTCGCATGGCAGCAGTCATCTATTGATCATGCCATCAGGGCTTTATCCCACTGCTGCAATGGGAAAGCGGCGCCGCAGGTAGGCAAAGGTGGCGGCTCCGCCCAGCAGGGCAGCCAACGCAGCAGCCAGGGCGCGATCAAAGCCCTCGCTTGCATGGCTCTTGTCCAGCAGCCAGGCCACCAGCAAGGGGCCCAGTACCTGTCCCAGGCCATAGGTGGCGGTCAGCAGCCCCATGAAGCTCGCCGCCGTACCGCCGCGCAGGCGGCGCGCCTCCTGCATGGCGAAAAAACTCAGTGCAGTGAAGGGCAATCCCAAGAGAAAACTGCCGATCATGAAGCCCGCAATGCTCGGGCTGAGCAGGCCGATCAGCAGACCCAGCGCCTGAACCAGAAAGCCGGCGCAGAGCAGGGTGCGTCGGTCGCGTGCGGGCGAGAGCCGCGTCGAGAGCAGGGCACCGGCCACCACACCGACACCAAAGAGCGGCCAGAACAGATCGACCCAGACCGATTCGGGCAATGACTGCCGCGCAATCACAGGCAGAAAGGTGGCGCTGATGATGTAGCCAAAGCCGGCCAGCCCATAACCGAAAGTGCTCAGTCCCAACTCGAGGGGCCCATGGACCGCTGCACCTGCGGCGGGGAGATCGGTCGTGGGCCGAACCAGACGCTCCTGCAGGGCTTGCGGACCCACCAAGGCGGGCCATGCCAGCGCAGTGCCCAGTAGCGCCAGGGCGGCCATGCACAGCCAGGCCCAGTCTCCGGGCCACCCGTGGGCGATCATCGGCGTGACCGCCAGACCGCTCACCACAATGCCTGCACCCGGCCCGGCGTAGATGGCCCCGCCCCAGGCGGGGCGACCCAGGCGGTTGAGCTGCGACAGGCACCAGCCCGAGGCGTACACAAAGACCAGTGCGCTGGCCAGCCCGGCGCCCCAGCGCAGCGCGGCCCACGCACCGGGCACTTGCGCCGCCATGGCCAGCGTCAACACCGTCGTGCCCACCAGACCGGTGCGCACCAGCGTGGCCAGGCCCAGATCTGCCCGCAGCCGCAGGCGCGACCAAAGCCAGGGTTGCAGGGCGCAGCCCAGTGCTCCCATCAGATAGCCCAGATAGTTGCTGCTGGCCAGGTAGCTTGCTTGTGGCAGATCAATCAGTCCGTCGCCGAGCATCATCGGCAGGACAGGCGTAAAGGCAAAGCGGCCCAGGCCAACGGCCACGGCCAGGCTGATCAGGCCAGTCAAGGCCACCCGCAGCGCCTGCCGGTCCCGCGCCGTCCAGACGCTCAAGTGGACTGTTCCTCAAAAAAATGATCGAGTCGTTCGATCAGAGCGTTTTTAGCGCCTGCCTCTAGAAAGCTCGCCTCAAAGCTGTTGCGCGCCAAGGTGTAGGCATGGCTCGCCTCCAGCCCTAAGGCCGCAAAGGTCTGGGTGAAGTTCTCGTTGATATAGCCGCCAAAATACGCCGGATCGTCAGAGTTGATGGTGGCAACCAAGCCGGCCTTGAGTAAATGGCCCAGGCTGTGTTGTTGCAGTTCCGGATAGACGCACAGCTTGAGGTTGGACAGGGGGCAGACGGTCAGCGGTATGCGCGATTGGGCCAGACGCTGGAGCAGCGCGCGGTCATGGACGGCTTGCACACCATGGTCGATACGTTCGGCCCCCAACAAGTCCAGGGCAGCGCTGATGTAGGCCGGCGGTCCTTCTTCGCCGGCATGGGCAACTCGCCGCAGACCCAGTTCACCACATCGTTTGAAGACCCGGGCAAATTTTTCTGGAGGGTGACCGACTTCGCTTGAATCAAGACCGACGCCGATGAAGTGTTCCCGCCAGGGCAGCGCTTGCTCCAGCGTGGAAAAGGCTTCTTCTTCGCTGAGGTGGCGAAGAAAACAAAGGATCAGTGAGGCGCTGATGCCCAGTCGGTCACCCGCATCGCGGCAGGCGCGCGACAGGCCCAGGATGACCGCATCGATCGGCACCCCCCGGCTGGTGTGGGTTTGGGGATCAAAGAACAGTTCGGCATGGACCACCGCATCCTGGGCTGCCTTCTCAAAATAGGCCCAGGCCATATCGTAGAAATCCTGCTCCTTCAGCAGTACGCTGGCACCGGCGTAGTAGATGTCCAGAAAACTTTGCAGGTTGGTAAAGGCGTACGCTTTTCGCAGTGCCTCCACGCTCGGGTAGGGCAATGCGACCGCGTTGCGCTGAGCCAATGCAAAGATCATCTCTGGCTCCAGCGAGCCTTCGATGTGAATATGCAACTCGGCCTTGGGCATACGGCGCAGCACATGCGGCAGATTTTCGGGAGCGATCGGGGGCAAATTCATCAGCAGACTCCAAAACTGATGTTCAGTTGGCGAAGGTAACGGCGGTAGGCGGTGGAGAGGCGGTCCACGCTGGTATGCAACTCGCTTCGAGGCTCCAGCGGCAGTCGTTTGGGCTGCTGCGATTCGAGCACAGGCTGGTCCTGGCAGAAGATGGTGTGCTGGAAGGATGCCAGGGCTTCGTCGCTGCTTTCGTGGTCGGCCATCGCCAAGCGGAACCACACCCGCGAGCTTTCGGCTGATACGGGGCAAATGAACAGACCAATGGCCTCCTGCCAGTGACTCAGCCGGGTGCTGCCCGCGTCGGGGATTTTGGTCAGCATGGCGCTGTAGGGGCCGGTGACTTCATAGGTGTACTCCACCTGCGCCGCTGCGGTTGAGTGCAGGTTGGAGCGGGGCTGCCAAGCGATGCAGCGGCGCGCGCGCAGTCCGGCCTGTGTTTCCTCCACCTCGTAAGGCTCGATTTCAGGGTGATCGGCTGCCCCAAGCCAGCCCTCGTGGACAAAACTGAAGTGGGCCATGTCGAGAAAGTTCTCCACCGTGCGGGGCGCGCTGGTGGCCACTTCGTAGGGTCCGCAGTTGAGCAGCCTCAGTCCACTGCTCTCGTCAGGAAAAGGGGGTGGCCCGCTTTCACTGCCTTGGCCTTCCAGCCGCACCCAGATTAGGCCGTGCCGGCTTTGAACCGCGTGTACGGAGGCGCAGTAACCCGCCGGCGGTGTGAACTCCGGCAGTGCGGGTACGCGGCGGCACTGGCCCTGGGTGTCGAACTGCCAGCCGTGGTAAGGACATTGCAGCCGGTCTTGAACCACATGACCCATCGACAGGCGGGCTCCGCGATGGGGGCAGCGATCGGTCCATGCATGCAAGGCCCCGCTGCTGTCGCGCCAGAGAACCAGTGGATGGTCCAGCAAGCGGACTGCTACTGGATTTTTCAGGGCCTGCTCATCGGCCACGGGGAGCCAGAGTGACTTTTCAACCATGAAGACAATCATCGCCGAAAAATTCGTCCCGTCTGCATCATGCCCACTCATTGCAACTGGCTTGCGGGCGTGGGCAGAAAGAAAAAAGCTGCCCGCGGGCAGCTTTTTTCGGGTGTGGCGTCTGCTTACTTCCCGGCAGGGACCTTGCCCTCCACGCCCTTGACGAAGAAGTCCACCTTGTCCAGCCAGGCTTGGTCGGCCTTCTGGTCTTTGCCAAGTCGCTCCTTGCCAGTGTTGTCGATGACCGGGCCGGTGAAGACGCTGAAGCTGCCGTCCTTCAGGCCTGCCTTGATTTCGTCGACACGCTTCTTGGCGTCGGCCGGAACGATCTCGTTGATCTTGATCAGGTCATTGAGGCCTTCCTTGACGCCCCATACGGTGCGCTCGGTCTTCCAGGTGCCGGCCTTCACTTCTTCGATGGACTTGATGTAGTACGGAGCCCAGTTGACGATGGCCGAGGCCAGGTGGGCCTTGGGACCGAAGGCACTCATGTCGCTGTCCCAGCCGAAGGCGTACTTGCCATTCTTCTCAGCAGTCTGCAGCACGGCGGTGGAGTCGGTGTTCTGCAACAGCACGTCGGCTCTCTGGTTGATCAGGCTTTGTGCGGCTTCGCTCTCTTTGCCCGGGTCGTACCAGGTGTTCACCCAGACCACTTTCGTCCTGATCTTGGGATTGACGCTCTGCGCGCCCAGGGTAAAGGCGTTGATGTTGCGCAGCACTTCGGCAATCGGGAAGGATCCGACGAAGCCCAACACGTTGGTCTTGGTCATCCGGCCCGCGATCACACCGGCCATGTAGGTGTCCTGGTAGAAGCTGGCGTCATAGATGCGCATGTTCGGGGCCGTCTTGTAGCCGGTCGCATGCTCGAACCTCACATCGGGGAAATCGGCTGCCACTTTCAGCATGGCCTCCATGTAACCGAAGGAGGTCGCGAAGATGATCTTGTTGCCTTGCTGAGCCAGGTCGCGGATGACGCGCTCTGCGTCTGCGCCATAGGGCACCTTCTCGACGAAGGTCGTTTTGACGGCATCGCCGAATTTGGCTTCGACGGCCTTGCGTCCCTGGTCGTGGGCGAACGACCAGCCTGCATCGCCGACCGGGCCGACATAGATCCAGGCAGCCTTCAGGGGTTCGGGTTTGGCAGCCGGGGCTGCAGCCTTTTCTTCCTTCTTGCCGCAGCCCACCAGTGCGGCGGCTGCCACAGTGGTTATGGCCGCCAGTTTCAGGACGGAACGCTTGGACATCAGGGTCATGGGAAATCCTTCAAGGTAAGGGACGGTGGGGAAAAATGCGGATTATGAACCGGGATGAAAAGGCTTACCCAGCGATGCGGGCATGTTGACCCGGATCCAGGTCGGGTTGCGCGAGATCAGCACCAGCACCACGATCGTGGCCAGGTAGGGCAGGGCGGTCAGAAACTCGCTGGGGATCTGCACCCCCGCGCTTTGCAGGTGAAATTGCAGCATGGTCAGGCCGCCGAACAGGTAGGCACCTAGCAGCACACGGGCCGGCCGCCAGGTGGCAAAAGTGGTCAAGGCCAGGGCGATCCAGCCGCGTCCGGCCACCATGCCCTCGACCCACAGCGGGGTGTAGATGACCGACAGATAGGCGCCGGCCAGGCCGCACAGGCCCCCTCCGGCCAAGACCGCCATCAGTCGGATTGCGCGTACCGGATAGCCCAGGGCATGCGCCGATTGCGGCGACTCCCCTACGGCGCGAAGCACCAGACCGGTGCGGCTTTTGTCCAGGAACCAAATGAGTGCAATACCGAACGCGATGGCCAGGTACACCACCGGGTGGTGCTGAAACAAGGCCGGTCCGATCCATGGGATGTCCCCCAGCACGGGCCAGCTGTAGGCGACTCGCTCGGGCAGTTTGGCCTGTGTGTAGGGCACACCCAGGAAGGCTGAAAAGCCCAGGCCGAAGAGGCTCAGGGCCAGACCGGTGGCGTATTGGTTGGTGCCCAGCCAGATCACCAGGAGGCCAAAAAGGGCGGCCATCAGCATGCCCGCGCCTATCCCGGCCATGAAGCCCACCAGATCACTGCCGGAATGCACCACGGCGGCAAATCCCGCGATGGCCGCACACAGCATCATGCCTTCTGCCCCTAGATTGACCACCCCCGCCTTTTCGTTGATCAAAAGGCCAAGTCCGGCCAAGGCCAGTACCGTGCCCGCATTGAGCGTGGCTGCCAGTAGCAGTGCGTAGGTGTCCATCAACGAGCTCCCTTGCCGATCCAGCGCAGCCTGTAAGCCACCAGGGTGTCGCAAGCCAACAGGCAAAACAGGAGCAGCCCCTGGAAGACGCCGGTGATCGAGCGCGGCAAGCCCATGCGTGACTGCGCGAGTTCACCGCCGATGTAGAACATACTCATAAGAACTGCCGACAGCACCATGCCCACCGGATGAAGCCGTCCGACAAATGCCACGATGATGGCGGCAAAGCCGTAGCCGGCCGGTATGTAGGGGGTGAGCTGGCCTATGGGGCCCGCCACTTCCAGGGCGCCGGCCAGTCCCGCAGCGCCGCCGGAAATCAGCAGGGCCACCCACAGCGCGCGGCGTGAGGAAAAGCCCGCGTATCGAGCGGCGGCGGGCGCCAGGCCGCCGACCTGCTGCGCAAAGCCCGCTCGCGTGCGGAAGAGATAGATCCACAGCAGTATTACCCCGGTCAGGGCCATCGGCACTCCGATGTTGGCCCTCGATCCGCTCATCAGGCGTGGAATGCGGGTTGCCGCATCGAAGGTCTTGCTCTGCGGAAAGTTGTAGCCCTCCGGATCCTTCAGAGGCCCGTGCACCAGGAAGCTGAGCACCATGATGGCCACGTACACCAGCATGAGGCTGACCAAGATCTCATTGGCGTTGAACCGGTCGCGCAGCAAGGCGGTGATGCCGGCCCAGAGCATGCCCCCGATCACCCCAGCCAGCAGCAGGGCCGGCACGATCCACATCCCGGTGGAGGGGGTGGCCATCAAGGCCACGCTGCCCGCGCAGGCGGCGCCGATCACAAATTGCCCTTCGGCCCCGATGTTCCAGATATTCGACCGAAAGCAGACCGACAAGCCCAAGGCAATGATCAGCAGCGGAGTGGCCTTGACCATGATCTCGCCGATGGCGTATTTCGACTTCAGGGGCTCCCAAAAAAACATCTGCAGGGCCCGCACCGGGTCCTTGTCCAGGGCTATGAAGATCAGGACGCCCAGAGCGACCGTCATCAGGATCGCCAGCACCGGCGACGCGTAGGTCCAAAGGGCCGAAGACTGCGGCCGCGCTTCAAGCCTGAGCATGATCGGCCTCCCGCTCGGTGTCCTGGGGCCACAGGCCGCTCATCCAGGCACCGATCTGTTCGACGGTGGCTTGTGCACGATCGATAGACGGCGACAGCCTGCCCTTGGCCATGACATGCAGCCGGTCGCAGATCTCGAAAAGTTCGTCCAGCTCCTCGCTGACCACCAGCACGGCGCAGCCTTTCTCCCGCAAGGCCAGAATTTCTCCCCGGATCTGCGCTGCTGCGCCGACGTCCACGCCCCAGGTGGGCTGCGAGACGATCAGGAGCAGGGGTTCGGCATCGATTTCGCGACCGACGATAAATTTTTGCAGGTTGCCGCCTGAGAGCGATTGCGCGGGTGCGTGCGGGCCGCCCGCCTTGACCCGAAAGCGCTCGATGAGTCGCTGCGCCTGCGAGGCCAGGGCCCCGGTGCGTATCCAGCCGCCCGGGCCCAGTGACTCGCTGCGCGTCAGCAGCAGGTTGTGGGCCAGGCTCATGGAGGGTACGGCGCCGCGGCCCAGCCGCTCTTCGGGCACAAAATGCAGCCCCATCCTCCGGCGTCTCGACGGGCCCTTGCCTGATATGTTCTGTCCCCTGAGCCTCACCTGGCCCTGCCCCGGCGCTCGGGCGTCCTCGCCCGAAAGCGCCCACATCAGCTCGCGCTGGCCATTGCCCGACACGCCAGCTATGCCCACCACTTCGCCGCTGCGCACCTGCATGTTGATGCGCTCGAGGTCCACGCCAAAAGGCTCGGACTTGGCCAGGCTCAAGTCCTGCAACTCAAGAACCACCTCGCCTGCCTGTCGCGGCTTGATCGTCAGGGCCGGTGGCTCTGCGCCGATCATCATTCGACTCAGCGATGCGTTGGATTCAGCCCGCGGATCGCAAACGCCGGTCACCCGTCCGCCTCGCAGAACGGTGCAGGCCGAGCACAGCGCCCTGATTTCATGCAGCTTGTGGCTGATGTAGAGCAGGCTGCAGCCTTGGCTGACCAGTTGGTGCAAGACCGCAAAAAGGCGGTCGACGGCTTGCGGCGTGAGCACAGAGGTCGGCTCGTCGAGGATGAGCAGTTGCGGCTCGGCGAGCAGGGCCCGGATGATTTCCACTCGCTGCATTTCGCCCACGCCCAGGGTGTGCACCGGCCGGTCAGGCGCAATGTCCAGGCCGTATTCGCTGGCCTTGGCCTCTATGCGCTGGCTCACCTGGGCCAGCGACATCGACTTGTCCAGACCCAGCCACACGTTCTCAGCTACGGTCAGCGTGTCAAACAGACTGAAGTGCTGGAACACCATGCTGATGCCCAGCGCCCTTGCCTCCTGAGGGTTTCGGATCTGAACCGGCTGGCCGTTGAACTGCATCAGCCCCTGATCGGGCGTTACCGTGCCGTAAATGATTTTCATCAGGGTCGACTTGCCGGCCCCGTTCTCTCCCAGCACGGCATGGGCCTGACCGGGCATGACCCTCAGACTGACACGGTCATTGGCCACCACGGAGGGATACCGCTTGGTGATGTCGCGCAATTCCAGGCGAGGCAGGGCGCCGGACGGCTGTGGTGGTTCAGGCTGAAGCAGGGACATGGGCGGCCGATTATTCCAGCAGTCCTGGGTTTTGGGTGACAAGGCTGGGTCGCCCCTAGGGTTGGCACGACGCGCATCGAGAGCCCGTGACTTTATGATCCCCCTTTGTTTCTGCTCACGCCCGCTTGTATGAACGACTCCCCACCGCTGCGCTTTCTTCACCGTGGACATCCGGTATCGTTGAATAACGTGCCGCCTGATCGGACCCTGCTCGACCTGCTGCGTGAGGATCTGTCTCTGAAGGGCACGAAGGAAGGCTGTGGCGAGGGCGATTGCGGTGCCTGCACCGTGGTACTTGGTCAGGCGGGCCCTCAGGGTCTGCAATTGCGGGCCATCAACAGTTGCATTCGCCTGGCCCATTCCATCGACGGCATGGCGCTCTGGACGGTCGAGGATCTCAATGCCGACCCGGCTTTGGGTGTGGAGGCCGGCCTCTTGCACCCGGTGCAGCAGTCCCTTGTCGACTGCCACGCCAGCCAGTGCGGCTTTTGCACCCCAGGTTTTGTGATGAGTTTGTTTGCGCTCTACGAGGAGCATCCGCAGCAAACGCAAGCGGACCCGGGCCAGGAAAAACAGCCAGCCGACGGCGGCGCACCGGGCCGCGAGGCCATACAGCGCGCCTTGTCGGGCAATTTGTGCCGCTGCACGGGGTATCGACCGATTGTGCAAGCTGCGCAGCGCATGCATGAGCTGCCGGCCGCGCGCCTGGACCGGCAGGCCGTGCTCGAGGCCCTCTCGCGCCTTGCCCCCGATCGAGGCAGCGAGGCCTATATGCGGCCCTCTCAGCTCGAGCAATTGCTGCACCTTCGGGCGGCCCACCCCCAGGCGCAAATCGTGGCCGGCTGCACCGATGTGGGTTTGTGGGTAACCAAGCAGCACCGGCGGTTCGAGCAGGTGCTCGATGTCACCCGCGTGGAGCCGCTGCGGTGCATCACCCCCCTGGAGGGCGGCGCGGGCCTGCGCATCGGCGCAGCGGTTCCTCTGGAGGATGCCTATCGCGCCCTGTGCTCGCACTGGCCCGAGCTCGAGACCTTTGCAGCCAGGTTCGCCGGTCTGCCGGTGCGCAATTCGGGCACCCTGGGCGGTAACGTCGCCAATGGCTCGCCTATCGGTGACTCCATGCCGCTGTTGATTGCCCTTGGTGCCCGGGTCGTGCTGGCCAGCTTGCGCGGTGAGCGTTCTATGCCGGTGGAGGACTTTTACACCGGCTACCGTCAAACCCATCTGGCCGCCGACGAGGTGCTGGCCTTTATTGATCTGCCGGTGTCCGCGTCGCCGGCGGGGCAATGGCTGCGGGCCTACAAAATTTCCAAGCGTTACGAAGACGACATTTCGGCGGTCTGTCTGGCCATCAGGCTGCGGCTCGAGGGCGAGCGAGTGGTCGACATTTCAATCGGCGCCGGTGGTGTGGCGGCGGTGCCCGTACGGGCTCGACGCACCGAAGCGGCCCTGCTTGGCCACATCTGGAGCGAGGCCCTGGTTGCACAGGCGGCGCAGGTGCTGCGTGAAGAGTTTTCCCCCATTTCCGATATGCGCGCTTCGGCCGCCTACCGACGGCAGGTGCTGGGACAACTGCTCCAGCGCCTGTGGTTGCAGACCCAGGGGCATGCGCACATCAATCTTGAATCGGTCAGCCCAATGGAGCTTGCATGAACGCGCCTTCCGATCCGGTGCTCGCCGTCTTGCCTGCGGACTCACCCGCCGCAGGCGCCCCCCATCCGCACGAAAGCGCCCGCAGTCAGGTGCAGGGACGTGCACCCTACATCGATGACCTGCCAGAGATCAAGGGAACGCTCTACGCGGCGCCGGTCACCTCAAGCGTTGCGCACGGGCGCTTGCGTGGCATCGATGCCAGCGCGGCCCTGGCCCTGCCTGGGGTGGTGGGTCTGGTAACGGCGGCTGACATACCGGGCGACCCGATCCTGGCCACCTTTGTCCATGACGAGCCGATATTGGCCCGTGACAAAGTCGAACACATTGGGCAGGTGGTCGCTCTGGTGATCGCTCATGATGTCCTGCAGGCCCGGCGTGCAGCGCGTCAGGTTCAACTCGATATCGAGCCTTTGCCGGCTATTCTGACGGTGCGGCAGGCGCTGGCCGAGGGCAGTCAGGTGCTGCCCACTGTGACCGTCAGGCGTGGCGAGCCAGAGGCGGCGATGGCCCGTTCCGCCCATCGGCTCGAGGGCAGCGTGGTGGTGGGCGGTCAGGAGCATTTCTACCTGGAGGGACAGGTGGCCTATGCCTTGCCTCAGGAGCAGGATCAGTGGTTGGTGCATTCGAGCACCCAGCATCCGGGCGAGGTGCAGCATTGGATTGCCCACGCGCTAGGCATTGCCAATCATCGCGTGACCGTCCAATGTCGTCGCATGGGTGGCGGCTTTGGTGGCAAGGAGACTCAGGCCGGTCATATGGCGGTCTGGGCCTGCCTGGCTGCGCGTAAATTTGCCTGCCCGGTCAAGTTGCGCCTGGACCGCGATGACGACTTCATGATCACCGGCAAGCGACATCCCTTCGAGTACGACTACACCGTAGGATTCGATGCAACCGGGCTGATCACCGCGCTTAAGCTCATGATGGCGGTCAACTGCGGTTTCTCGGCCGACCTCAGTGGGCCGGTGGCCGACCGTGCGATCTTTCACGCTGACAACGCCTATTTCTTGTCAGATGTCGAGATCGTCTCCCATCGATGCAAGACGCATTTGCAGAGCCAGACTGCGTTCCGCGGTTTTGGCGGCCCTCAGGGCATGATCGTGATTGAGGCGATCATTGGGGACATTGCCCGGCACCTCGGTCTGGATCCCTTGCAGGTGCGGCGCCGAAATTTTTACGGCCTCGACACGCGCAACCTCACCCACTACCAGATGAAGGTGGAGGACAACATTCTTGAGCCGCTGGTCAGCGCTCTGGCTGACAGCAGCCGCTACGAGGGACGGCGGCGTGAAATTGCGGCCTTCAATTCGCGCAGCCCCGTTATCAAGCGCGGCCTGGCCCTCACGCCGGTCAAGTTTGGTATTTCCTTCACCGCCACGCTGTTCAATCAGGCCGGAGCTCTGGTGCATGTGTTCACGGATGGCAGTGTGCAGGTCAATCATGGCGGCACCGAAATGGGCCAGGGCCTGCACACCAAGGTGGCGCAGGTGGTGGCTGATGAACTTGGCGTGCCGCTCTCGAAGGTCCTGGTGACGGCCAGTGACACCGCCAAGGTGCCCAATGCCTCGGCCACCGCCGCATCGGCGGGCACCGACCTCAATGCCCGTGCGGCTCAGTATGCCGCCGCCCAGGTCCGATCGAGTCTGGCCCAGTTTGTAGCGGGTCTGGACGGTTGCGGTGCGGGCGCGGTGCAGTTCGCCGGGGGACGTGTCATCTCCCCCAAGTCGACGCGTGATTTTGTCGAGGTGGTCCGACAGGCCTATGCCAACCGCATACAGCTGTGGAGTGACGGGTTCTACCGCACGCCCAAGATTCACTATGACAAGACTACCCTGACCGGTCGGCCTTTCTACTACTTTGCCTACGGTGCAGCCTGCACCGAGGTCGCCCTCGATATCCTGACCGGCGAGAGCCGGGTGCTCAAGGTGGACATCCTGCACGATGTCGGCCAGAGCATCAATCCGGCGATCGACCTTGGGCAAATCGAGGGAGGCTTTGTGCAAGGCATGGGTTGGCTTACCTGCGAGCAATTGGTGTGGGACTCCAGTGGCCGCCTGCGCACCCATGCCCCGAGCACCTACAAGATTCCGGCCGTTGGTGACATCCCTGCCCATTTCCAGGTGGACTTTTGGCCCGAGCCCAATCGCGAGGACAACGTCCATGGCAGCAAGGCGGTAGGCGAGCCCCCGTTTATGCTGGCCATCAGCGTGTATGAAGCCTTGCGCGAAGCGGTGGCCAGTGCCCGTCCGCCTGGCACACGTATCGAGCTCGAGGCGCCGGCCACACCTGAAAACCTGTTGCGGGCCCTGATGGCCTGAGGCGGGTAGAGCCCGCCCCTTCGCGCTTACGCGGGCGGTGGCGTCCTCATCCGTTTCATTTTGCGCAGGCGCAGCCACAGCCAAACTTGACGCAGCAGCAGACAGACGGCCCATATCAAAAGGCCCGCAAAAATCACATCGCCCATGAAGTGCCGTCCCTCCACGATGCGGGCCAGTCCGACCAGACAGCCGGCACTCATGCCCGCTATCCACCAGCGCCAGCGACTGCGTCGACTGCCAAGCATGCCGATGGCCATGAGCGCAAAGCCACCTGCTGCATGTCCACTGACGAAAGAGCAGTTGCGGTCGCACTGGTCCGAAGGCCGAAGCGGCGGTTGATAGATCTTGCTGCCACCAAAGGCCTGCACGTCCATGGGCCGGGCACGGCCCCAGTTGTCCTTCAGGCCATCATGAACCAGCAGTCCCACGCCCAGTACCACCACCAGAAGCCCGAAGATGGACTGTCTCAGGCGAGAGACTGGAACCCATTTTTTGTGCATCAAGCGGGCGACCAGGGCCGCCACAATGATCAGCAGTGCTGCAGCCGCCAGCATTCCACCCACGAGGGGCATGCCGTGGTAGAGCAGCCGAGCCCATAGCCACTGGCTGCCCTGAAAAACGCCCTGCTCATAGAACCAGGCGCTGACCCGCAGGTCCGCTTGCGGCCACAACTCAAAGGCCAGTGTGGCTATGGCGACCAGCACGGCCAGCCCCAGCCATTCCTGTTGCCGGGTCTTGAGGCGCTGGTGTTCGGTGGCGATGCGCATGGGGATCCTCAGGGCTGTTCGCTGGCCAGCCAGAGCTCGAGTTTGACGCGGCCCGATTCGGCCGCACCCAGTTGGCGCCAGTGCGGGTATTGCTGCTTGAATGGATCGCCCAGCGTGGCATCGGTCAGCAGCAGCAATCGGGCAGGGCGTTGCTGCCCGGCCGTCCACAGGGCTTCAAATTGTTCGTAGTGGTGACGCGGGCGTTGCGGACTGGGCCAAGCCATGACTGGCCGATCCAGTCCGCGCCAGACGTAGCGGGCATGCACCACCAGATCACGCCGGGTGGCCGCCACCGGCAGGTTGGGTTCGCTGTTCAGAGCCGGCTGCAGCTGGCGCAGCACCGGCTCCCAGCCGCGCATGCGGGCCCACAGATCAAAGTGCCGCGCCGACTGCAGGGCCTGGTTCTGTATGCTGGGCCATGACCCCATCAGCGACGCGGCGGCAGGCAGCAGCAGGGCCAGCACAGTGCTTGTCCACCAGGCCCGTCGGCCCAGCCGTGGCGCAATGTACAGGCCCAGCCATAGGCACAGGCCCAGCAAGGCCGGCACCGTCCAGTTCATGTTGGCCCGGGCGTTGTAGGACTGTGCCAGTGCAACCAGCAACAGTGGCACGCTGCACAGCATTGCAAAACCGGCCGGGCCAGGCCGCGTGTTCACCGGCATCGAGGGTGCTGCGGTGTCTTGGGTCTT
>JBEIHE010000048.1:0-21194 GCA_040381515.1 Polaromonas sp. | reverse complement strand
TCGATATGGAGTCGATCCGGTCACGCTCATCATGTACCGCATGCTCTTTGCTTTGCCGGTGTTCGTGCTGATGGCGTGGTGGGCAGGCCGAGGCAAGGCGCCACTGGACGCGCGCCAGTGGCGTGGCGTCTTTTTTCTGGGCTTTACCGGCTACTATTTCTCCAGCTTTCTGGATTTCTTGGGCCTGCAATACATCACGGCATCGCTCGAGCGACTCATTCTGTATCTCAACCCCACTCTGGTATTGCTGATCTCCCTGGCCTTGTACCGGCATCGCATTGGTCGTCATCAGGTGGTGGGCCTGTTGATCAGTTATGCCGGTCTTGCGGTGGTCTTTGGCCAGGAGCTGGGCTCGCAGGGGCCGGAGGTGGTCTTGGGCAGCGCGCTGGTTTTCGGCAGTGCCCTTAGCTACGCCGTCTACCTGGTGTACAGCGGGGAGTTGGTCAAGCGTCTGGGCTCTTTGCGATTGGTTGGTTTGGCCTCGACGGTCGCTTGTGTGTGCTGTATCTTGCAGTTCCTCATTCTCAAACCCTTATCGGCCGCTGAAGTACCTGTCGAGGTGATTGGCTTGTCGGTGCTCAATGCGCTGGCTTGCACCGTGGCCCCCGTGTTGCTGATGATGATGGCCGTGGAGCGCATCGGTCCCGCTCTGAGCTCCCAGGTGGGAATGTTCGGGCCCATGGTGACCTTGATTTTGGGCGCATGGATACTGGGTGAAGCCATTACCGGCTGGGTGTTGTTGGGCACAGGTCTGGTTTTGGCGGGCGTGTACGCGGTCACTCGCCAGCCTCAGAGCCCACTGCCCGGCAGGGGCACGTCGGCGCAGGATCATTGAACGAAGGAGACTGTCATGGATTTGGGAATTGCGGGCCGTTGGGCCTTGGTGGGGGGCGCGAGCAAGGGCTTGGGCTTTGGATGTGCGCAGGCCTTGGTGCGAGAGGGCGTTCATGTTGTAGTGGTGGCCCGAGGCGCGCCTGCTCTGCAAGAGGCTGCCGATCGTCTGCGTGCGCAGGCCGCTACAGGTACTCAGGTGGTGCCGCTGGCCTGCGACATCACCACCGAAGAGGGACGTCAGGCCGTCTTCAAGCAACGCGCTGACTTCGATATTGTGGTCACCAATGCGGGCGGTCCCCCGCCAGGCGACTTTCGCGCTTGGGACCGTCAGGCCTGGCTACAGGCCATTGATGCCAATATGCTCACGCCGATCGAGCTGATCAAGGCGACGGTCGATGGCATGGCCGCACGCGGCTTTGGGCGCATCGTCAACATCACCTCCAGCTCGGTCAAGGCCCCCATAGATATTCTGGGTCTGTCCAACGGCGCGCGCAGCGGCCTGACGGGTTTCGTGGCGGGGCTGGCCCGCAGCTCGCTGGCCTCCAAGGGCGTGACAATCAACAATTTGTTGCCCGGCGCTTTTGATACCGATCGCTTGCGCGCCACCCAAGCCGCTGCGGCCGCCAAGGCCGGCAAGAGCGTTGAAGAAGTGGCGGCCGGCCGCCGCCAGGCCATCCCCGCGCAGCGGTTTGGCACGGCCGAGGAGTTTGGCCAGGTCTGTGCCTTCCTTTGCAGTAAGCAGGCTGCGTATCTGACGGGACAAAATATTCTGCTTGACGGGGGCACCTACCCGGGCACCTTTTAGCTTCGCGGAGCCGCCGTCGCCCCCATGTTTCCTGCCTAGCGGCGCGATGACACCACGATGCCGCCGACGATCATTAAAAAGGCCAGCAGGTGAAACATCTGCGGCGGCTCGCCGAGCAGCAGGGTGGACATGAGAGCGGCGAACAGCGGGGCGAGGTTGCTGAAGAAAGCCGCAATCTGCGGGCCGGCGCGTCGCACGCCCACCCCCCAGAAGCGGTAAGCCAGCACCGCTGGCCCGATGGCGATGAAGGCAACGGCCGCCATCACCGGCAAGCTCCAGTGGATCTGTGGTGAGCCCAGGGTCCATTCGGCACCGGTAAACAGAGCCGACCAGATCAAGCCAAACAGGATCTGTGCCATCAGATAGCCAGCCCAATCACTGCGCAGGCTCTCCGGTTCGGTGGGTCGGGCCAGCATCCAGCCGTAGAGGCTAAAGCACAAGGTGGCCAGCAGGATATAGGCATCGCCCGGCACGAAGCGCAATTGCATCAGCACCGACCACTGTCCTTGGCACAGCACCATCATCACCCCGGCGATGGACAGCAGGGCGCCCACCCACTGGCGCTTGGAGATGGCCTCGCCATGCAGCACCCGCCCCAGAAGCAGCGTCCAGATCGGCATGCTGCCGGCTACCAGCGTGACATTGACCGCCGTTGAGGTCTGCAGGGCCAGATATTGAAGAGTGTTGTAAGCGCCTATGCTCAGCAGCCCCAGCATGGAAAGCCGTTTCCAGTGCGGCCAGATCGGACCGCTGGCGCGCAGAAAGCGCCAGGACAGCGGTAGCAGGATCAGGAAGGCCAGCACCCAACGCAGCAGGTTGAGGGTAATGGGCGGCATCTGCTCATGGATCCAGCGCCCGACCAGGGCGTTGCTGGCCCAAAAGAAGGACGCTAGGGTGAGCATCAGCGCGGTGCTGGGAGTGAGGTTGGAGGCCAAGCCCCAACTGTACCGTGCTCGGGTTTGGGGCGCGTCATCTGCGCTGTCGCCGGTTTCGTGACAATATGCAGGGCTTGTGTGTCTGGCGCTCGACAAGAAGGAGATTTTCATGAGCAGCACGGTATCGAAAACGGTCCGCATCGAGAAATTCGGTGGCCCCGAAGAAATGCAACTGGTCGATGTGAGTGTGGGGGAGCCGGGGCCAGGCGAGATACGCATTCGCCACAAGGCGGTGGGCCTGAACTTCATTGATGTCTACCAGCGCACCGGCCTGTACCCGCTGCCTCTGCCATTGAACATGGGCATGGAGGGCTCTGGTGTGATCGAGGCGGTCGGCGAGGGCGTGACGCACCTGAAGGTAGGTGACCGTGCGGCCTATGCCAGCCAGCCGCCGGGCAGCTACTGCGAGCTGCGCGTCATGCCAGCGCGCTGCGTGTGCAAGTTGCCCGAAGCAATTTCTTTTGAAACGGGTGCAGCCATGATGCTCAAGGGCATGACGGTGCAATATCTGCTGCGACGCACTTTGCCCCAGGCCGGGCTGCAGGCCGGTGACTTTGTGCTTTTTCATGCCGCCGCCGGTGGCGTGGGCTTGATTGCCTGCCAGTGGGCGCGCGCTCTGGGCCTGCAGCTTATAGGCACGGCCGGCTCTGACGAGAAATGCGCGCTGGCCAAGGCGAATGGGGCGGCTCACGTTATCAATTACGCCAAGGAAGACTTCGTGGCGCGCGTCAAGGACATTACCGGTGGCCAGGGCGTGAAGGTGGTGTATGACTCGGTGGGGGCCGATACCTTCATGAAGTCGCTGGACTGTCTGCGTCCTTTCGGTTTGATCGCCAATTTTGGCAACGCTTCGGGCAAGGTGCCCCCCTTCGATATCAATGTGCTGGCGGGCAAGGGCTCCCTCTATGCCACTCGGCCTACGCTCTTTACCCATCTGGCCACGCGCGAAGCCACGCAGGAAATTGCCGACGATCTGTTCGCGATGGTCAGCAGCGGCAAGGTCAAGATCCAGATTGACCAGAGTTTTCCCTTGGCTCGCGTAGCCGATGCCCATCGCGATCTGCAGGCTCGCAAGACCACTGGCTGCACCATTCTGACGCTGTAGCAGCCGAAGGGAGCCATCGCGCCGGGGGCGGCGCTCCTACACATTCAGGGAGCCATCGCGTCGAGGGCGGCGCTCCTCCGTGGGAGCCGCGCCCTCGCGGCGACGGGGCTATGCCTTTACCGCGACCGTCGCACTCTCAGCAGCTCATCGAGGATCAGGCAGGCCGCCCCCAGGGTGATGCCGCTGTCGGCCACATTAAATGCGGGGAAGTGCCAGCCGGCCCAGTGGAAATCGAGGAAGTCGATCACATGCCCATGCAGCAGACGGTCGACGGCGTTGCCGACAGCGCCACCCAGAATACAGGCCAGTGCAAAACAGAACAGCTTTTGCGTGGGGTGGGCGCGCAGCAGGTAGAGGATGAGGATCGTAGCCGCTGCCGCAATCGCGGTGAAAAACCAGCGCTGCCAGCCGGAGGCACCCGCGAGGAAAGAAAAGGCTGCACCGCTGTTGTGCACCCGCACCAGGTTAAAAAACGAGGTGATGGTTTTCGTTTGCCCATGCTCGAAGCTACCGAGAATGAGCGCCTTGGTCAACTGATCGATCAGAAAGATCAGCAGTGCCAGTCCGAGCCAGGGCAGCATGCTGCCACTTTTGGAGACTTTGCCCATCAGGCCACCTGCCGCGCCTCGCCGGCGCCGTAAAGGTTGAGGGTGCAGCGTCCGCACAGAGTGGGATGATGGCTGTCGTGGCCCACGTCGTCGCGATAGTGCCAGCAGCGCTCGCACTTGGTTGCCGTGCTGGGTGTGACTTCAATGCGCAATTGTTCACCCAGTACACATTGCAGTTGCGAGGTGATGAAGACAAAGCGTGCGTCCTCACCCAAACTATCAATTAGCGCGAAATCTTGTGGGGGCAGGTGAAGGACGATCTGCGCTTGCAAGGACGAACCCACCTGTCCGGCTGCACGCAGGTGCTCGATGTCCTTGTTGACTGCGTCGCGAATCTCCCGGATGCGCGCCCACCGCTTGAGCAGGGCGTCATCAGACGCACCGAGCTCGCTGAAGGTTTCCAGAAAGATGGATTCAGAGCGACCGAAGCTGCTCCAGGCCTCTTCGGCGGTGAAGGACAGAAAAGGCGCCATCCAGCGCAGCATCGCGTGGGTGATGCGGTGCAGTGCGGTCTGTGCACTGCGGCGCGCCAGACTCTTGGGCGCGGTGGTGTACAGCCTGTCCTTGAGCACATCAAGGTAGAAGGCGCCGAGATCTTCGGAGCAGTAGACCTGCAGTTTGGAGACGACCGGATGAAATTCGTAGACCTCATAGTGCTGCAGAATCTCGGCCTGTAATTGGGCTGCGCGTACCAGTGCGTAGCGATCAATCTCCAGCAGTTGGTCGTCTGCAACGGCGTCTTGTGCGGGATCGAAGTCGCTCACATTGGCCAGTAGAAAGCGCAGCGTGTTGCGAATGCGGCGGTAGGCGTCGACCACACGGGCCAAAATTTTGTCGTCGATGTTCAAGTCGCCTGAATAGTCGGTGGAAGCCACCCACAGGCGAATGATTTCGGCGCCGAGCTTGCTGCTGATCTCCTGCGGTATCACCACGTTGCCCAGGGATTTGCTCATTTTGCGGCCCTGGCCGTCCGTCGCAAAGCCATGCGTCAGCAGCCCACGGTAGGGCGCCCGACCCTCTAGCGCGCAGCCTAGCAGCAAAGAGCTGTGAAACCAACCTCGGTGCTGGTCGTGTCCTTCCAGATAGAGATCCGCCTCAGGTCCCTGTTCGTGAAAGGGTGGCCTGGCATAGGCGTTGCGGTGGCTGCCGCGCAGCACATGGCTGAAGGTGCTTCCCGAATCAAACCACACCTCCAGGATGTCCGTGCTCTTGGTGTAGTCTGGCGCGTCTTGCGGTCCGAGAATCTCCAGCGTACTGACGCGGCTCCAGGCCTCGATACCGCCGCGCTCCACCCGATCGGCGGCCTCATCGAGAATTTCCAGCGTGCGCGGATGCAGCTGGCCGCTTTCCTTGTGGATAAAAAAGGGCACCGGCACGCCCCAGCTGCGTTGGCGCGAGATGCACCAGTCGGGTCGGCCGGCGATCATGTCGCGCAGGCGTGCCTTGCCGTTTTCCGGATAGAAATGGGTCTGCTCGATCGCCTCCAGGGCAAGTTGTCGCAAGGTCTTGGGTGGCTTGAGCGCTGCGTTTTCAAACACGCCGGTGCCCTCGTCCATGCGCACGAACCACTGAGGCGCCGCGCGATAAATCACCGGTGTCTTGTGGCGCCAGCAGTGCGGGTAGCTGTGGACGATGGTCTGAGTGGCCAGCAGGCGATCCGCTTGTTGCAACTGCTGCAAGATCAGCGGTACGGCCTTCCAGATGTGCTGGCCGCCGAACAGAGGCAGATCCTGTACATAGACGCCATCGCCCTGCACCGGGTTGAGGATGTCTTCGTAGGCGAGCCCATGGGCTACGCATGAATTGAAGTCGTCCACACCGTAGGCCGGCGCCGAGTGCACGATGCCGGTGCCATCGGTATCGCTAACAAACTCGGCCAGATACAGCGGCGCCTTGCGGGCGAAGCTGTAGCGGCCCGCAGGGGTTGCCACCTCATGCAAGGGGTGACGGAACACCAGACCTTTTAGAGCCTGCCCCTTCGTGGTGGCCAAAACCGTACCCTCCAGGCCATAGCGCTGAAGGCAGCGTTCGACCAGACTGGCCGCCAGCATCAGCACGCCGCGTGGCGTGTCGACCAGTGCGTAGTCCAATTCCGGATGGGCGTTCAGGGCCTGATTGGCGGGAATCGTCCAGGCGGTGGTGGTCCAGATGACGGCGAAGGCTGTCTTGCCTGCGGGCAGGGCCGACAGGCCAAAGGCGCCAGCTAGAGCGTCTGCGTTGTCGGCGACAAAGGCGACATCCAGAGTCTCGCTCTTTTTGTCTGCGTATTCGATTTCAAATTCGGCCAGCGAAGAGCCGCAATCAAAGCACCAATAGACCGGCTTGAGACCGCGGTAGACAAAGCCGCGCTCGATGACACGCTTGAAGGCTCGGATTTCCCCGGCCTCATTGGCAAAGTCCATGGTGCGGTAAGGACGGTCCCAGTCGCCCAAAACGCCCAGGCGTTGAAAGTCTTGCCGTTGCTGCTCGATCTGTTCGGTGGCAAAGGCGCGGCTCTTGGCCTGCATGTCGTCGCGAGAGAGATGACGGCCATGGAGTTTTTCGATCGCGTTTTCAATCGGCAACCCATGGCAGTCCCAACCGGGAATGTATTGCGCATCAAAGCCGGCGAGCTGCCTGCTTTTGACGATCATGTCTTTGAGCACTTTGTTCAGTGCATGCCCGATGTGCAGTTTGCCGTTGGCATAGGGTGGGCCGTCGTGCAACACGAACAGGGGCCGTCCGGCACTGGCCGAGCGCAGTTTTTTGTACAGCCCGTTCTCGTTCCAGCCCTGAGCCCATCCGGGTTCGCGTTTGGGCAGATCGCCCCGCATGGGAAAGGGCGTGTCGGGCAGATTCAGGGTGGCGCGGTAATCCGTGGCTTTTTCACTCATGGGCAGCTCTGAGGCGCTGTGACAGGCTCAGTCAGGTGTAAAGGTGTAAGGGGCGTCGGCCGCTGTGGCCTTTGGCGCTGCCGTTCGCTCTGAGCCTGTCGGGGCGGCGAACAGCGGGAGGGGCAGGTTGCCCCAAAGAGGGTCAAATTCGGTCGCGGGTGGTCTGACGCCGCGTTTGCCCATGCCGTGAGGCGAACCAGGCGCGGGCATCTTCGCAATCGCGGGCAATGCCTTGCGTCAGGGCCGGCAGTCCTTCGTACTTGCGTTCGTCGTGTAGTTTATGCAGGAGGTCCACCCGCGCAATTTTACCGTAGCCCCCCTCCAGCCCTAGGCCGGTGGGCCAGTTCAGCACATGGGTCTCCAGCAGGACGCGACCCTGGTTGATATCGTCCGGGTCCAGCGAGGGTCGCACACCCAGATTGGCCACCCCCTGCAGCGGCTGCAGCCCCAGGCCATGCACCTCGACCACGAAAATCCCGCTTGCGGCGGGTCTTCGGTGTGAAAAGCGCAGGTTCAGGGTGCGAAAGCCGTCTCTCGCACTGGGCGTATCGGCACCCAATTGGCGCCCTAGTTTGCGGCCGTGCACCACATGCCCCGAAATCGCATAGGGCCTGCCGAGCAGACTGGCAGCCAAGGCCATCTGACCCTGGTCCAGGGCCTCGCGCACGGCCGAACTGGAGACTCGCAGTCCGTGCACTTCGTAGCTGTTCATCCGGGCGACGTCAAAACCCAGTTCACTGCCGGCGGCATCGAGCATGGCGTAGTCGCCGGCGCGACGGGCTCCAAACCGAAAGTCATCGCCCACCAGCACGTAGCGCACCTGGAGACCCTCGAGCAGGATGTCGTGAATAAAGCGCTGGGCATCGAGTTGGGCCAGATCTGTTCTGAAGGGCAGCAGCACCACCTCGTCGACGGCGCATCGAGCCAGTTCGGTGAGTTTGTCGCGCAGAGTGGAGATGCGAGCCGGCGCGGTCTCTGGGGCAAAGTATTCGCGCGGATGCGGCTCGAAGGTCATGACCCGCACCGGCAGTCCGCGGTGCTGAGCTTCGCTGCGCAGCAGCGCCAGCATGGCCTGATGGCCACGGTGCACGCCATCGAAGTTGCCGATGGTCAGGGCGCAGGGCTCTGCCAGGTCGCGATGTCGGTATCCGCGAAAGATCCTCATGTGTTGACAATTATCGACGGGAGATCTGAAAGGTCATCAATTCACGCTATATTGTCGATGTAGCGCAAGGCAGCCTTAGGCCGCAAGCCTCCAGGTTGCCATCTGACCGTCCGTCTTCGTCCGTCAGGAGGTTTGCTTGAAGGTCTTAAAGCTCTCTGCCCAGGGCTTGCCGCAGTCCTGGATCAGCCTGGAGCAGGCGGTGCTGCACTATGCAGCCGATGAGGTGCGTTGGGAGGCAGGCGTTGAGGTGGCCCTGTTTCGGGGCGGGCATAACGCGCGCACGGGCGCCCAGTCACAGATTCGGGTCAACAGCATCATCGGTACGCGCGGCGTTCCCAGCATCAATCCCTTCGAGCTGCGTCCAGGCCTGACCAATAGCAAATTGTTTGTGCGTGACCGCAATGTCTGTGCGTACTGCGGGGGGCGGTTTCACGAGACCGAGTTGACGCGCGAGCACATTATTCCGTTTGCGCAAAACGGGGTGGACAGCTGGATGAATGTGGTCACCGCTTGCCGTTCGTGCAATCACCGCAAGGGCAGCCGTACACCGGAGCAGGCGCGCATGTCGCTGCTCTACGCGCCTTATGTGCCCAGCCTTTGGGAAGACTTCATTTTGCGCAACCGCCGCATTCTGGCCGATCAGATGGAGTTCCTGATGGCCCATGTGCCACGCCATTCGCGTCTGCTGATCTAGCGACCCTGCTTGGCGAGGTGTTGGCCTTTTGCCAACGCCAGTTCGTGTCAGAGTCTGGCTTGACTGTGTCTGGCGTTTTGTCGCTTGGCTGAGATTTGTGCCAGTTGGTGTTTGGCCTTGCGGCTTGCCGACCTAGATCGCATCATGGCCTTCCATTTAGGAGGGTCGTATGAAATCTTCAGTGACCGCAGTGGCCGCGTCGCGATTGGGTGTGACGCGCAGAGCCTGTGTGCTGGGCCTGTCCTCTGGATCCTTGATCGCACCGCTGGCCTGGGCTGCGGCAGCCCATCCGGGTGTGCAGTTGGCATCGGACTGGCAGCCTGGTCGATCTCCACAGGGTTTTCTGGTCAGTGAGAAGTTTGACGGGGTGCGAGCCCTCTGGGACGGCAAGGTGCTGCGCTTTCGAAGCGGCCGGCCGATTTCAGCCCCCACGGCCTTTTTGCGGACCTTGCCAGCTCAAGCGCTCGACGGTGAGCTGTGGCTCGAGCGCGGCCAGTTCGATCGTCTCTCGGGCCTGGTGCGCCAGGCTCAGCCCGATGAGGCAGCGTGGGCCCGTTTGTTCTACCTGGTCTTCGATGCGCCGACCCTGCCGGGTGATTTTCAGAGCCGCTATCGGGCGCTGGAGGCGATCCTGCAAGCGGCCGCAGTGCCTCATCTGCGCCGGATTGAGCAGTATCCATTGGAGGACGCACCCGCCTTGCAGCGCCGGCTCGATGCAGTCATTGAGGCGGGTGGCGAGGGCCTGATGCTGCACCGCTCCGATGCCAGCTGGCAGGCTGGTCGCACACAAGCGTTGTTCAAGTTCAAGCCCGAGCCTGACGAGGAGGCGCAGGTCCTGGGCTACCTGCCGGGGCAGGGTCGCCATGCAGGGCTGACCGGCGCTTTGCTGGTGCGAAACGCCGCCGGAATTCGCTTTGCCCTGGGTTCGGGTCTGAGCGATGCGATGCGACGCGAGCCGCCCGCCATCGGCAGCTGGGTGACTTATCGCCACCGCGGCCACACGCCCGGCGGCGTGCCGAGATTTGCGACCTTCCTTCGAGACAGGCCGGCCGAGTAGGGGCCTGCTCAGCTGAAGACGCCTGCCGTCTCTTGCATGCGGTCGGACACCTGCCCCAGGTGATGCATCGTGTCGCCGAAGCTCAGTTCGAGCTGGGTGAGCTTCTTGAAATAGTGGCTGATGATGTATTCGTCGGTCACGCCGATGCCGCCATGCAGTTGCACGCTTTGTTGGCCGACCAGACGCATGGCCTGACCCAGTTGCACCTTGGCTCGGGCAATCGCTTGGCTGCGCTCGCCCGCTGGCGCCAACAGCTTGAGGCAAGCGTAGTAGCTCATCGACCGGCCCAGTTCCAGTTGCATCTTCATGTCGGCCACACGATGACGCAGCGCCTGGAAACCGGAAATGGCTACCCCGAATTGCTTGCGCTGCTTCATGTAGTCGCAGGTGATGGCCAGACTGCGCTCCATCGCTCCCACCCCCTCGGCGCAGGCACAGGCCGCGCCGATATCCAGCGCTTCCTGCAGCGCGGCCATACCATCCTCGGCCAGCAGTTGCGCGGGGGTGTCCTTCAGATGCAGCTCGGCAGCCCGACTGCCGTCCTGCGTGCCATAGCCCTGCACGGTCAGGCCTGGTGCGTCGGCAGCCACAGTAAACAGGGCGATGCGATCGCCCAGACGGGCCGAAACCACAAAGCCGTCGGCCTGGTCTCCCATGGGCACCACGCTCTTGGTACCCGTCAGGCGATTGCCGTTGGCCAGGGTCTGGCACTTTTCAGGTTGGTAGCGGCCGCCACGCTCCTGCCAAGCCAGGGTCAGCAGCGCCTGCCCCGACACCAGCGGGGCCAGCCAGGGTGACTGCGGGGCCCACTGGCTGAGCAGGCGGCCACAGATCAGAGCCTGAGCCAGCGGTTCGAGCACCAGGCCGCGGCCCAGCTCTTCCATAACCAGCATGGCTTCCACCGGACCCATGCCCAGGCCACCCTGGGGTTCGGGAACGCTCAGTCCGGTCAGGCCCAGTTCGGCCAGTTCCGTCCAGGCCTGACGCGAAAAGCCGCCAGCTAGCACGATGGACCGGCGCCGTTCAAAGCTGTACCCTTTGTCGACCCAGCGCGCCACAGCCTCGCGCAGTTGCAGTTGCTCGTCGGAAAAATCGAAGTCCATGGGGTGTCCTTTCAGCCGAGCAGGGTCTGCGCCACGATATTGCGTTGCACTTCATTGCTGCCACCGTAAATGGTCGTCTTGCGCATATTGAAGTAGTTCGATGCCAGGGGTGCGCAGTGCAAGGCCCCACCGGGGAAGGCTTGATCGCCCTGCCAGCCGGCGTCCATGGCCTCGTGAATCAGAGGCAGCGCAAACGGCCCTGCGGCCAGCATCATCAGCTCGGTGTAGCGCTGCTGGATCTCGCTGCCGCGAATCTTCAGCAGGCCGGCAATGTCCAGGGCTTGCTTGCCCGACCGCTCTGCGGAAAGCACGCGCAGGACCAGCATCTCCAGGGCCACGATATCCACTTCAAGCAGCGCGATCTGGTCGCGAAAACGCAGGTCGTTCCACAGGCCCTCGGTCTTGGCCAGACGCTTGAGGCGCTCGAGTTCACGCTTGGCCCGGTTCACATCGGCGATATTGGTCCGCTCGTGGCCCAGCAGATACTTGGCATAGGTCCAGCCCTGATTTTCTTCGCCCACCAGGTTTTCAAGGGGCACTTTCACGTTGTCAAACCAGACCTCGTTGACCTCGCATTCACCATCGAGCAACCGGATCGGCCGTACGCTGACCCCGGGCGACTTCATGTCGATCAGCAAGAAAGAGATGCCGGTTTGCGGCTTGCCCTCGGTGCTGGTGCGCACCAGACAGAAGATCCACTCGCCGTACTGTCCCAGCGTGGTCCAGGTCTTTTGCCCGTTGACGATGTAGTGGTCGCCCTGTCGTTCGGCCCGGCATTTGAGGGAGGCCAGATCCGAGCCTGATCCCGGCTCGCTGTACCCCTGGCTCCACCAGACCTCACCGCTGGCAATCCCCGGCAGAAAACGCTTTTGTTGTTCGGCATTGCCAAAGGCCATGATGACTGGTGCCACCATCACCGGTCCGAAGGGCACGATGCGCGGGGCGCCCGCCATGGCACATTCCTCTTCAAACAGATGCCGTTGCACTGCATTCCATCCGGGGCCGCCAAACTCACGGGGCCAGGCATAGCCCAGCCAGCCCTTGCGGCCCAGAATCTTGGCCCAGTTCTGCATGTCGTCGCGGCCCAGGCGCAGCCCGTGGTGCACCTTGTGCGAGATCTCGGTAGGCAAGTGCTGCCGCACCCAGGCGCGGACGTCCTGGCGAAACTGCTCTTCTTCGGGGGTAAAAGCCAAGTCCATGAAAAAGTCTTCCGTGCGCGTTAAGGGAGGCCACCTGACCCGGCATCTGACATCTGCCGCCATGGCAGGCGCTGGGCCGTGTTTCCAGCTCGAGGGTTCAAGCCAGCCAGTGCCCGAGATTATCAAGTCTTGCGGGCCGGTAGCCGATCGGGCCCCACTAAACTGCGGTGATGTCTATTGGTGCTGATCGCAAAACAAGTCAGGCCATCGTGGTCCTCATCTCCGGGACCGGATCCAACCTGCAGGCTATCGTGGAGGCTGCCGCTCGAGAGCAGTGGTCCGAACGCCTGGGCGCCGAGGTGGTGGCTGTCATCAGTAACCGCCCTCATGCCCCGGGTTTGCAGTTCGCCCGTGCGGCCGGATTGAATACCCAGGTGCTGGACCACCGATCGTTTGACAGCCGCGAGGCCTTCGATGAAGCCCTGAGGCAGGCCATTGACCTTCATCGGCCGACTTGGGTGGTGCTGGCCGGCTTCATGCGTATCCTCACGCCGGAATTTGTGCGCCACTACCAGGGCCGGCTGGTCAATATTCACCCCTCTTTGCTACCGGCCTTTCCTGGCCTGAACACCCATCGCCGGGCGCTGGAGGCCGGCTGTACTGTCGCTGGGGCGACTGTGCATTGGGTGACGGCCGATCTGGATCACGGCCCGATCCTGGCGCAGGCGGTGGTGCCTATCCTGCCTGATGACACCGAGCACACGCTGGCGCAGAGGGTGCTGTCGCAGGAGCATCGCATCTATCCGCAGGCCATCAGATCTTTGCTGGAGCGGCGAGGGTCAGACTGACGGGGGCTCGATACGTTCGATCGTGCTGAGCCTCGGCGCCCCCTCACATCTTGGCCTGAAACACCAAGCCCGCGTGTTCACGCAGGGCGTGAAATTTGATCTTGGGCCACTGCTGCTCCACGGCACGCAGGGTGGCACTATGGTCCACCAGCAGGGTGGGGGCGTCTACCGCGTCCAAGGCGACCCGGTGCTGGTTCGCATCGATGAATTTCTTGAGCTCGTTGGCATCGTCCGAGGTCACCCAGCGCGCCAGATTGAAATGGCTGGCACTGATGCGGGCCTTCACGCCATATTCATGCTCCAGGCGGTGCGCCACCACCTCAAACTGCAGCTGACCGACCGCGCCCAGCAGCAGCACTGAACCGGCGACCGGCCGGAACACCTGAATGGCCCCCTCCTCGCCTAGCTGGGTCAGACCTGCGCGCAGCTGTTTGCTGCGCAGCGGATCGGCCACTTCCACGCTGCGGAACATTTCCGGTGCAAAGAAAGGCAGACCGGTAAATTGCAGGGCCTCGCCTTCGGTCAGGCTGTCGCCCAACTGCAGCACCCCATGGTTGGGAATGCCGATGATGTCGCCGGCAAACGCGGTATCGAGCAATTCGCGCCGCTGGCTCATAAAGCTGACCACGGTGTTGGGCCGCAGCTCTTTGCCACTGCGCACCACTTTCAGTCGCATACCGCGGTCAAAGCGCCCTGAGGCCACCCGCACAAAGGCAATGCGGTCGCGATGGGCCGGGTCCATATTGGCTTGAATCTTGAACACCACGCCCGAGAATTTCTTCTCCCGCGGCTCCACCACCCTTTGCAGGGCAGACCGCTCGGCTGGCGGGGGTGCCAGTTCGACCAGCGCATCAAGCACTTCTTGCACGCCAAAGTTGTTGATGGCCGAGCCGAAGAACATGGGGGTCTGGCGACCGGCCAGAAATTCATCGCGGTTGAATTCGGGGGTGGCCGCTTCCACCAATTCGATTTCGCCCTGGGCTTGCCGGTATTCCGCGCCAAAGCGCTCGGCAGCCACCGGGTTGTGCAGGCCAGTGAGGATTTCATCGTCGCCGCCGGCCTTGTCTTCACCGGGGCTGAACACGCGCATACGGTCGTTGCGGCGGTCGAATACGCCATGAAAGAGCTTGCCCATACCGACCGGCCAGGTGAAGGGCACCACGGTCATGCCCAATTCACGTTCGATCTCATCCATCACGCTCATGGGGTCCTGCACCTCACGGTCCATCTTGTTGACGAAAGTCAGGATGGGCGTGTTGCGCGCGCGGCAGACCTGCAGCAGGCGCCGGGTCTGGGGCTCCACACCGTTGGCGGCATCGATCACCATCAGCGCGGCATCAACGGCGGTCAGCACCCGGTAGGTGTCTTCCGAGAAGTCCTGGTGCCCAGGGGTGTCGAGCAGGTTGATGATGCAATCGCGGTATTCCATCTGCATCACCGAGGAGGCCACCGAGATGCCCCGCTGCTTTTCAATCTCCATCCAGTCGGAGGTCGCGTGACGCGCGGCCTTGCGGGCCTTGACGCTGCCGGCGATCTGGATCGCCCCGGAGAACAGCAGCAGTTTTTCCGTCAGCGTGGTTTTGCCGGCGTCGGGGTGGGAGATGATGGCAAAGGTGCGGCGGCGCTGGACCTGGCTGGCGATTTCTTCGGACATAAGCTGGCATTATCGAACGCGGACGGAGTCATCGCCGCGAGGTCTCAGCCGCCCACAGGCGTGAGGCCGTAGGAGCGCCGCCCCCGGCGCGATGAACGTCCAAGGCGATACCGGCCTTCAAGCCCGCCGATTACGGTCCCTGCCACTTAAAGCGCGGTTGCCGCACGCCGTTGAACTCGATTTCCTCCAGAAACATGGACGCTGGCCGGACCCAAAGCCCCTGCTGGCCGTACAGGGCGCGGTAGAGCGTCATCGGCTCCAGTGTTTCGCTGTGGCGAACCGTGCCGAGCACGCGGTAGGGCAGACCCTTGTAGTGCAGGTACAGGCCTGGGGGAGTTTCGATCAGTGGGGGTAAATCTTCGTCGCTCATGTTCAGCGTCGGCTCGGGCCAGTGGGACAATAAGGGTATGCATCCTAAGGCGCTTCTTGAGGGCGCAGCCGATCTGCTTAAGCAGGTGCTGCGCTTTGACCATCCAGCCGATTCAGTCGTCTCTCGTTTTTTCCGTGAACACCGGCTGGGTCCGCGCGAGCGCGCGACGGTGGCTGAAACGGTTTACACCGTGTTGCGCCGGAAAATTCTTTTCACCTATCTGGCGCAATCGGGTTCGGGTCCTATGGAGCGCCGCTTGGCGATCCTGGGCTTTGCCGCGCCTCGGGATTTTTTGTGGAGTGCGCTCGGCCCGCAGGAAAAGCTCTGGCTGGAGCACTGCGACCAGGTTCAGCCGTCCGAGCTGATGGACCTGCATCGGCACAACCTGCCGCAGTGGTTGGTGGATTTGCTCAAGCCTGAATTGGGCGAGGAGTTCGAAGCGCTGGCCGACAGCCTGGGTCGACCGGCGGGTCTGGATTTGCGGGTCAATGGGGTCAAGGCCAAGCGCGCCGAGGTGCAACAGGCCCTGGCTCGATTGGGGATTGCGGCGGAGCCCACGCCTTATTCTCCGTGGGGCTTGCGCCTGGCCGACAAGCCTGCCTTGACCCAACTGGAACTGTTCAAGCAGGGCGCTATCGAGGTGCAGGATGAGGGATCGCAGCTGCTGGCGCTCTTGCTCGATGCGCGCCGCGGCGAGATGGTGGTTGATTTCTGTGCCGGTGCGGGGGGCAAGACGCTGGCCATTGGCGCGACCATGCGAAGCACCGGCCGGCTGTATGCCTTCGATACCTCGGCCCATCGGCTTGATGCGCTCAAGCCCCGGCTGGTGCGCAGCGGTTTGTCCAATGTGCATCCGGTCGCCATCGCCCACGAGCGCGACGATCGCATCAAGCGCCTGTCGGGCAAGATCGACCGGGTGCTGGTCGATGCGCCCTGTTCAGGTTTGGGGACGCTGCGCCGCAATCCGGATCTGAAGTGGCGGCACAGCCAGCAGTCGGTCGACGAAATGGCGATCAAGCAACAGGCCATTCTGGCTAGCGCGGCCCGCATGCTCAAGCCCGGTGGCCGACTGGTTTATGCCACCTGCAGCTTGCTGCGGGCCGAAAATGAAGCGGTGGCTGAGCAGTTTGGCCAGTCGCACCCGGATTTCCAGCCGCTGGATCCAGCGGTCTGCCTGCCCGATGAGCTGGCTGATCGCGCAGAGCTCTGCCAGGGCGGGTACCTGCGCTTGTGGCCGCACCGCCACCGCACGGATGGCTTCTTTGCAGCCGTCTGGCAGCGGCGCTGATGGGTTGACCCGAAGGCTCCCAGGGCGGTTCTGTGCGGCTTTTTGGGTGTCAATAGACAACCGTTCGCATCAAAAAGCTGGTTTTTAGTGAATTTATGCGCTCAATTATCTTTTTTTGACCGTTTTGGGCTGGGCTTGGGCGGGTGCTTTGCCTACAATGCGCGGGTTCGCAAGTCGCACCGCGATGGCGTGTGCCTGGGACGCAAAGGACATCCTGATGATTGTTTTTGATGCGGCGCTGGATTGGCTGGCCCATGGGCTGTGGGACCTGGCCTGGTGGCAGATCGTGCTCTACACCTTGGCGGCTACTCACGTCACCATGATCAGCGTGACGGTGTTTCTGCACCGGCACCAGGCCCATCGTTCTTTGGACCTGCACCCGATTGCCTCGCATTTCTTCCGGTTCTGGTTGTGGTTGGGTACTGGCCAGGTCACCAAGGAATGGGCTGCGATTCACCGTAAGCACCATGCCAAGTGCGAGCAGGCGCAAGACCCCCATAGCCCGCATGTGCACGGCATTCGTACGGTTCTGCTGCGTGGTGCGGAACTCTACCGTGCCGAGGCCAAGAACAAGGAAACCCTGTCGCGCTATGGTCATGGCACGCCGGATGACTGGATCGAGCGCAACCTCTACACCCGCTACTCCTGGCAGGGCGTCGGGCTGATGATGATTCTGAATCTGGCGCTTTTCGGCGCGGCCGGTCTGGTGGTTTGGGCGGTGCAGATGGCATGGACCCCGATTACGGCGGCCGGCATCATCAACGGAGCGGGCCACTACTGGGGTTATCGCAATTTCGAGGCGGCCGACGCCAGTACCAATTTGGTGCCCTGGGGGATCGTGATTGCCGGTGAAGAGCTGCACAACAACCACCACACCTATCCCACCTCAGCCAAGCTGTCGATCAAGCCCTACGAGTTTGACATTGGCTGGATGTACATCTGCATCCTGCAGTTCCTGGGACTGGCTACCGTCAAGAAGGTCCCCCCGCGCCTGCAGTTGGGGCATGTGCAGCCGGTGGCCGATGAAAAGACCCTGGAAGCGCTGATTGCGCACCGCTATGAGGTGATGGCCGGATTTGCACGCGAGCTGCGTCGCTCGGCTCATCTGGAGTTGGCTGCCCTCAAGGCGCGGCGTGCGGATGTGTCGGTGCTCAAGGCCGCAGCGCGCTGGTTGCACCGTGACGACGACAAGGTACCCGCCTCGGCGCGGCCCCATTTGGCCCGGGCGCGGGCCGAGCATCCGGTGCTCGACAAGATGGTCACCATGCGCGAAGAGTTGCGCCAGCTCTGGATGAGCACCTCTTCATCCCGTGAACAGCTGGCTGCTGACTTGCAGGCCTGGTGCCAGCGGGCTGAGGCCAGCGGCATCGCGGCGCTGCAGCAGTTCTCGCAGAAGCTGCGCGCAGCGCGCGCCTGAGGCGCTCGGCGAAGACGCGGGTGGAATTGACCAGCCAGCCGATCCGCACAAATCCGCTCAAGACCCTCAGGTCGACCAGATCCTCGGCACGGGCGCGTCCATCTGCCAGGCACAGCGGCGCCAGACCTGCCAGATTTGACGCAGCATCATCATCGCTGGCTCGACCAGGGGTGACAGGACTCTGAGCACCATCACCTGCTCGTGGGGTGAACTCACACCTGCGGTGTCTGCCAGAGGATGGCCGGCCAGACAGGCGCGGGTCTGCTCCAGCCAGTCTTCTCGTCGTGGCCGTTCGATCGCGTGTCCACTGACAAAGAACAGGGTGGCCAAGCAGCGCCGCCCAGCCAGACCCAGCGGGCCGTTCATCAGCCGATCATCAGCCGCATCAAGCTGCGCCCGTTCCAGCCACAGTCCGGGCACCTCGATATGCTGCAAGAAACGGCCGCTGGCGAAGGGCTGCTCTGACTGCGGCAGACCCAAGGCAGTGACGTCCCAGCCTATCAGTTCTGCCCCCGGCGCCAGACGGATGCCCAGCCGGTTTTCTGCCTGGCATCCCGAAAAGCACAAGGCCTCCAGGGGGAGCCATTCAAGCCGTGCGCCCGCCTCCAGTTCAATTTGCGTGCGCTGTACCGCCCGTTCGCCTGTGGATCGGTAAAAGCGCGTCGCCCCCGGCGTGGTGATCAGGCCGTGTGCGTTGGGCCCCACCCGAATAGAAAGGTCTAGCGTATCGCCGCCGACCAGCCCGCCGGGTGGATGGACCAGTACGTTATGACAGACGCTCGGGCCTTGTGGATACAGGCTCTGCAAGATGCGCAGCGGCCCCTCGTGCCGGTAGCGGGCTACGCTGCGGCCCTGTTCCAGAGCGTAGTTCAGATCCAGTTGCGCATGCCAGCTCATGGGGCCGCAGTGTACGGCGGTGATCGCCCTCAGGTCTGCGGCGGTAGCGGCAAGGCGGTCTTGTAGCGCACTTGTTTCAGCGCAAAACTTGAGCGGATTTTTTCAACACCCTCAATGGGCGAGAGCTTGTCGAGGATGAAGCGCTCCAGCGCGGCCATGTCGGGCACTGCCACCCGAATCAGATAGTCGGAGTCGCCTGTCATCAGGTAGCACTCCATCACCTCATCGTAGTCGGCCATCCGCCCTTCGAAGACCGCTAGGGCCTCCTTGCTTTGCGTGCGCAGGCTGATGTTGATGAAGACATTGAGCCCCAGGCCGAGCTTGCTGGCATTGACCAGCGCCACATAGCGGGAGATGACGCCGCTGGCCTCCAGGGCCTTGACCCGCGCCAGGCAGGGCGAGGGCGAGAGGTGGACTCGCCGGGCAAGCTCGACATTGCTCAGGCTGCCATCGCGCTGCAGTTCATCGAGCAGTCGCAGGTCTATTGAATCTATTTTCATGCTGAATTTTTCTGAATAGCAGCATATTATGCTTTATTGAGGCGTCTTGACCAGCAATAAAGCAGCAAGTTTTCGTCCCAATTGCCTACAGTGCTTCCAACGCGTGCAGGAGACTCATATGAACGCCCCTTTGCTTCCGGCCTGGCTGCAAGTGCCCGGCCTCAGCGCTGATCCAGATCCCCAGGAAACGGCCGAATGGCTGGAGGCCATGATCGCTGTGGTGCAGTCCGGGCCGGACGGCCCGGCGCGGGCCCGGCACATCCTGAACTTGCTGGCCTCGCAGGCGCGTGCCATGGGCACGGGTTGGCAGCCCGATCTGAACACCCCTTATCGAAACACGATTGCGGTGGAGGACCAGCCGGTCTTCCCGGGCGATCTGGCCATCGAGGAAAGACTGGCTTCGCTGATGCGATGGAATGCCTTGGCCATGGTGGTGCGCGCTAATCAGGCGTATGGGGATCTGGGCGGTCATATCGCCAGCTATGCCAGCGCGGCCGACTTGTTCGAGGTGGGCTTCAACCATTTCTTCCATGCGCGCGATGCACAGCACCGCGGCGATCTGGTGTTCTTTCAGCCGCACAGCGCGCCGGGTGTGTATGCGAGAGCCTTCCTCGAAGGCCGCCTGAGCGAAGAGGAGCTGTCTCACTATCGACAGGAAATTCAGGGGCTGAGCAAGGGCACACGCGGCCTGCCCAGCTATCCCCATCCTTGCCTGATGCCCGATTTTTGGCAATTTCCCACCGGTTCCATGGGCATCGGCCCGATCAGCTCGATCTACCACGCGCGCTTTATGCGTTACCTTACGCACCGGCAGTTGCTCAACTGCGAAGGTCGCAAGGTTTGGGGCGTGTTCGGTGACGGCGAGATGGACGAGCCCGAGAGCATGAGCGCGCTGACGCTAGCGGCCCGCGAGAACCTGGACAACCTGGTTTGGGTGGTCAACTGCAATTTGCAGCGGCTCGATGGCCCGGTGCGCGGCAATTTCCGCATCATCGACGAGCTGGAAAAGCTGTTTGCGGGTGCTGGCTGGCATGTGATCAAGCTGGTCTGGGGCAGCGACTGGGACGGTTTGTTTGCGCGTGATGCATCGGGTGCCCTGCTGCGCGCTTTTGCCAACACAGTGGATGGTCAGATGCAGACCTTTGCCGCCAACGACGGTCGATACAACCGCGAGCATTTTTTCGGGCAGAACGCCGAGCTGGCCCGCCTGGCGCAAGGCATGACCGATGAACAAATCGATCGCCTCAAGCGTGGAGGGCATGATTTGGTCAAGATTCATGCAGCCTACGCTGCTGCAGCGGCCCACCGCGGTCAGCCCACTGTGATCCTGGCGCACACCAAGAAGGGCTATGGCATGGGCTCTGCAGGTCAGGGCAAGATGACCACCCACTCGCAGAAGAAGTTTGATGAGCAGGAGCTGATTGAGTTTCGCAATCGCTTCAACCTGCCCTTGAGTGATGAACAAGCCAAAGCCCTGAGCTTTTATCGACCGGCCCCCGACAGCGCCGAGATGCAGTATCTGCATGCACGGCGTCAAGCGCTCGGGGGTTACCTGCCCCAGCGCCATAGCGCTTGCGAGTCGGTGGCTGTGCCCGAGACCGAGAGCTACGCCGGTTTTGCCTTGAAGGCCGGCGGCAAGGAAATGAGCACCACCATGGCCTTTGTGCGCATGCTGGGTAACCTGCTCAAGAGCACGCCACTGGGGCCGCGCATCGTGCCCATCGTGGCCGATGAGGCTCGCACCTTTGGCATGGCGAATCTGTTCAAGCAGGTGGGCATTTAGTCGAGTGTGGGCGAGCGCTATGCGCCCTCGGACTTGGGCTCGGTTCTGAGCTTCCGAGAGGGGTTGGTCGGTCTGATTCTTGAGGAGGGTATCAGCGAGGCCGGTGCCATAGCCAGTTG
>JBEIHE010000047.1:0-21517 GCA_040381515.1 Polaromonas sp. | reverse complement strand
GGTGCAGGTGCAGGTGCAGGTGCAGGTGCAGGTGCAGGTGCAGGTGCAGGTGCAGGTGCAGGTGCAGGTGCAGGTGCAGGTGCAGGTGCAGGTGCAGGTGCAGGTGCAGGTGCGACAGCGCCTTCAGCCGTCTTGAAGACTTTCAGGAACTGCTGCGCCGATTGCTGTACGCCGCTATAGGTGTTGATCGGGGTCAGGCCGCTGCTCGATTGCGCGATATCTCGGTTGTAGGACCAATAGGACAACAGTCCAATGCCGTTGGCCTTGACGAAATCGGCGATCGTCTGCGCATCGCTCAGTGTGAAAACCGTCCAGTCGTCGTTCCAGCCGATCATGGGGGTAATGCCCATCATGGCGTGGATTTGGGCGCGTGTCTTGCCTGGGAAGATCAACTGGATCTGGTCTGCAGTGGCCTTGAAAGACACGATGGAGGCCTGTGCCAGCGTTGGCGGCGAGATCATCGTCTTGACGTTATCGGCACCAAAGGTCATGGTCATGGCGTTGATCATTTGGATCTTCACGCCTGCGCTGACTGCGCTCTTGATCAGGTTAAGGCTGTTGTCATTGAGTCCCCGAAACCAGGCCGGCAGGGTGAAGGAGGTGTAGAGGTCCGGATACTTCGCTTGCAGTCGTACCAGCACTCGGTTGCGCCTGGCCGTGGCATCCACGTTATTGAGTTGCGGCCCTTCAATATCCCAGTCGATGCGACGTGTGCCCGAATCGGCGATCAGTTTTTCCAGCAGGGCCAGCATCTGGTCGTCGCTGCAAGAGACTTCGGCATAGATACCGTCGGCGCCGCCCATCGAGATGATGAGCTTGCCGCCCTGGGCGACATAGTTGCGTGCATCGGGCAGCATATTGGTCAGATTGGCATCTAGAGCGCAACTGCCGCGGGTGATGCCAAAGGCCAGCGTCGCACTACTCAGGCCGTTCTTTTGTGCGGCTGTCAGGGTGCCGGGGCCCCAGCTTTGGAAATAGGGTGCAATCTCGGCGGCCTGGCTCCCGCCTGAAAGGCACAGGACAGCAGCAGCGGCGAGTGAAGAGAGTTTGGGTCGCAAGGCAATTGGGGGCAGGTAAGCGGTCATGGTTCTTTCGCAGCAAGATGTGAAGAGGATTGATCGCTGCTCTGGCAGTTGCCGATCAGCTGGTGGCGCATGCTAGGCCGTACTGCAGAGCTCTTTGAGCTCAGCCAGGGTGCATATGCAAGCAGTTGCAAGCAGGGGAGGCCTGCCTTGACTTTTGGCCTGCTTTCTTACATTCGGATGCAAGAGGTCTGGCCTGCTGAGCGATTTATCTGGCGCCGCTTTTTCTAGGGTCTCTGGCTAGAATCGGCCGGTCTTCGGCGACTGGGCCGAACAGCCTCATTCCTGCCAAGCGATGCCTACCCTAAAGAACGTCAGCACTGAAACTTCGCTGGAAGGTCTGCGCAGGTGGCGCGAGGCGGTTCCCAATGACCGCTTGGCCCATGGCATCAAGGATTTATTGCGCACCATTCAGCGAGCCATGCAGAACCGGCTGGCTGCACACGGCGTGTCCATTGGGCAGTGGGTCTTCCTGCGCATCCTGTGGGAGCGAGAAGGCTTGACTCAACGCGAGCTAAGCGAACTGGCCGGCGTGCGCGAGCCCACCACCTATAGTGCTTTGCTGGCGATGGAGAAAGCCGGGTACATCACCCGCAAGCGGATGGCCGACAACATGCGAAATCTGAGCGTCAATCTGACGCCGGCCGGACGTGCCCTCAAAGCCCGCCTTGTGCCGCTGGCCGAAGAGGTCAATGCGGTGGCCATTGCTGGTTTGTCTGTCCAGGAGGTAGCGGCTTTTCGCGAGACCTTGCTGCGAATGATCTCCAACCTCGAGTCCGATGAGGCCTCATCGGCAGGATGAAGGCCCGCACGACTTTCCTGGATGAGGGCTTCAAGAGCCGCGCGTGACCGGCATGTCCACTTCCTCGCGCAGCGCCAATTGGCGGGCCAGCTCGAGCTTGGCCAGTGAGGCGCGGTGCACCTCGTCTGGGCCATCGGCGAATCGCAGTGCCCGCTGCCAGACGTATGCGTAGGCCAGAGGGAAGTCATCGCTCATGCCGCCTCCGCCGTGAGCCTGTATGGCCCAGTCGATGACTTTGGCCGCCATGTTTGGAGCCACCACCTTGATCATGGCGATCTCTGCTTTGGCTACCCTGTTGCCCACTGTGTCCATCATGTAGGCGGCCTTGAGTGTCAGCAAGCGGGCCTGTTCGATCATGCAGCGCGATTCGGCGATGCGCTCATGCCAGACCGACTGGGATGAAACGGGCTTGCCGAAAGCCACTCGTTCGTTAAGGCGTTTGCACATCAATTCCAGGGCGCGCTCGGCAGCGCCTATGCTGCGCATGCAGTGGTGAATTCGACCGGGCCCCAGTCGTCCCTGAGCGATTTCAAAGCCGCGGCCCTCGCCGAGCATCAGATGACTGACGGGTACCCGCACATTGCTCAGCTCGACTTCCATGTGGCCGTGCGGCGCGTCGTCGTAACCAAAGATGGGCAGATGCCGCAGCACCCGAATGCCCGGGGTGTCGGCCGGTACCAAAATCATGGACTGCTGCGAGTGCCGGGGGGCCTCAGGATCGGTTTTACCCATCACGATGAAGATGGCGCAGCGGGGATCGCCCACACCCGAAGACCACCACTTTCGTCCATTGATCACATAGTGATCACCCTCTCGCTTGATGCTGCACTGGATGTTTGTAGCGTCGGAGGAGGCTACTGCGGGCTCGGTCATCAGGAAGGCCGAACGGATGCGGCCCTCCAGTAGCGGTTCAAGCCAGCGGCGCTTGTGTTCTTCAGTGCCGTAGCGCTCTATGGTTTCCATGTTGCCGGTATCGGGCGCGTTGCAATTGAAGACCTCTGGGGCCCAGTGCACTCTGCCCATGATCTCGCAAAGGGGGGCGTACTCCAGGTTGGACAGGCCCTCGGGCACGCGGGACGAATGCGGCAGAAACAGATTCCACAGACCCGCGGCGCGGGCCTTGGGCTTGAGGTCTTCGATCAGTCGCAGTGGAATCCATGCGTTGCCTTTTTCGCGATTGGCCGCTACCTCTTCATGAAATTGCCTCTCGTTGGGGTAGATGTGTTCGTCCATGAAGGCGATTAGGCGCGCCTGCAGTTCCTGGACTTTCGGGCTGTAGTCAAAGTGCATCGTTGTTCTCCTAAGGGTGTCAGGCGGCTTGGGTTCGGCGCGCAAACTGCCAGGCCAGTTCCGCCAGCGGCCTGGCACCCGCGCCGGAGGCGCGAGCCTGGTCGCTTGAGGCGGTGCCGTCCTCGGCCCGTTTGGCAATGCCCTGAAGGATGGCGGCGATGCGAAACAGGTTGTAGGACAGATAAAAACTCCATTCGGCCGGCGTGGGCAGCTCCATTCCACTTCGCTCGCAATAGCGCCGCAGATAGTCGGCCTCAAGCGGAATGCCCAGGCTGGGGAGGTCCAATCCGCCTATTCCGCGGAAAACGTCGGGCTGAATGTGCCAGGACATGCAGTGGTAGGCAAAGTCGGCCATGGGGTGGCCCAAGGTTGAGAGCTCCCAATCGAGAACTGCAGTGACCTGGGCCCGGTCAGGATGGAACATCAAATTGTCTAAGCGATAGTCGCCATGCACGATGCAGACTTGGCTCTCATCGCGGGCACTGGCCGGAATGTGTCGGGGTAACCAGTCCATCAAGGCGTCCATTGCAGCGATCGGCTCGGTCACCGAGGCTGCATATTGTTTGCTCCAGCGTCCGATCTGGCGCTCAAAATAATTGCCAGGTCTGCCAAAGTCAGACAGTCCCAGTGCCTTGAAGTCCACCCGGTGCAGCGCGGCAATCACCTGATTCATTGCGTCATAGATGGCAGCCCTTTCATGCCGGGTCATCCCGGGCAGGGACTGGTCCCACAGCACACGACCTTCCACGAATTCCATCACATAGAAGGCTCTGCCCATGACGGATTCGTCCTCGCACAGGCACAGCATCTGTGCCACGGGCACCTGGCTGCCCTGCAAGGCGTGCATGATGCGAAATTCGCGCTCTATGGCATGCGCTGATGGCAGGAGCTTGGCCACTGGCCCGGGCTTGGTGCGCATCACGTAGGCTCGTGACGGGGTGGAAAGCTTGTAGGTTGGATTCGATTGCCCGCCCTTGAAAAGCTGTACCTGCAGCGGCCCGGAGAAGTCGGGCATCTGCGCGCGCAGATAGGACTCCAGGGCAGGTACATCAACCCGATGCTGCTCGGTCATCGGGCGCATCGCCTCAGAGGTGTCAGTCTGTGTCATGGGGGCCCTTGGTGGTGGAAGATAAGGCCGCGACGGGGACTTTCTTGTGCGGCTTTGGGCTTGCCAGGCGGGGAGGGGATGGCCGGTCGGTGGCGCGCCAACAGGTGCCGTCCCTAGCGCTCGGCCTCGGCAGCACTGAGTCGCATGAGGGCTTGGCGGTCGCGTACCACCAGCCCAGCGGGCTCTATGCGGATGATGCCTTCGCGCTCCATGGTTTTGAGCTCCTGATTGACGCGCTGCCGTGAAGCCCCCAGCAGTTGAGCCAATTCTTCCTGGGCCAGGTGCAGGCCGATGCGGGTTTCGCTGTTGTGGGACAAACTGGCCGAGCCATAGCTTCGGGCCAGATGCACCAACTGCTTGGCCAGTCGCGCGCGCAAGGGAAGGGTGTTGAGGTCTTCCACCAATCCGTAAAGCTGCCGGATGCGTCGCGCATTGAGCTGCAGCATGGCTTGGTAGAACTCGACGTGCGAGGCCAGGATTTTCTGGAAATCGGCGCGGGCCAAGCAGAGCAAAGTGGTCTCCCCGTGGGCGTAGACGTCGTGTGTGCGCGCGTCCCCATCGAAGATCGACACATCGCCAAACCAGATCCCGGGCTCGATATAGGTCAGGATGATCTGTTTGCCCGTGACCGAGGTTGAACTGACCCGAACGGCTCCTTTGGCGCACGCCATCCATTCCAGGGGAGTGTCGCCGCGGGCTGCAATCAGGTCGCCGTCTTTGAAGCGCTTGACATAGGCACATCGAAGGATGTCGTGTCTTAAGGAAGGCGATAGCGAGGAAAACCAGAGACCGGCATTGATTGCCGACCGTTCCTCTATGGTAAGAATGGGATCGTCCACAGGCTGTCTTTCGGGTGACTGTCAGTGCTGCGCTTGGTCCTTTCCTGACACCAAAGCGACTTCAGGTAAAGCGCGGCGGCCTTTTGTCCAGGAAGGCGGCGATGCCCTCGCCGGCGTTGGGATGCATCAGATTGCGCATGAAGGCCTCGCCCTCCTGCGTGAGGTGAGGGCTGAGGGCTTGATGCTCGGCGCTATTGATCAGCTCTTTGATGCTCCCCAGCACATTGCTGGGTCTGGCGTTCAGATCGGACGCCAGTTCCAGCGCGTTCTGCAGGGCCTGCCCGTTGGGGCAGATCCGGTTGATCAACCCGTACTGATGCAGTGTTTGAGCGCTCAGACGCACGCCCCGCATGATGGCGTCGGCGGCCAGGGGCCGGGGCAGGGCCCGGGCGAGCTGCCAACTGCCACCGCCGTCGGGCGACAGTCCGACCTTGCTGTGCGCCATGAAAAAGTAGGCGTCTTCGGCAGCGACCATAAAGTCACAGGCCAGCACCAGTGCGAAGGCGGCTCCGACTGCTGGTCCTTCCACCGCAGCGATAACCGGTTTTGCTGTGGTGCGTATGGCCTCAACCCAGCCGTTGAGGCTCTCCAGCGTCTGCCGCTGCATGTCCAGTTGACCCTCGCGAGCGGCCTGTAGGCGCCTGAGATTGCCCCCCGCGCTGAAGACCTTTCCTTCACCGGTGATGAGGAGGCTGCGAATCTCTGGATTGCTTTCGGCGGCATTGATGGCTTCGATGCCAGCGGCATAGATATCCGGGCCCATGGCATTGTGTTGATCGGGGTTGCTGATGGTCAGGATCAGCGTGCCGGCCTCGGTGGTGCTTTTGAGGCAAGCGCTCATGTCGGGCCCTCTTCCTGCAGTAAAGACAGGCCTATCGCTCCTCGACGGCGCAGCCAGGGAGACGGCCTGTAGCGGGGGTCGCCATAGACGGTTTGCAAGTTGAACAAAACTTCCAGCACGTTGGCTGGCCCCCAACGGTCCCCCATGGACAGCGGACCGAGCGGGTAGCCCAGGCCCAGGGTGACGGCGGTGTCGAGATCAGCTGGCGTGCAGATGCCTTGTTGACACATGTCGCTGGCGATATTGACTATCGTGGCGACCACGCGTTGAGTGATGAAGCCGCCACTGTCCCGGATGACCGAGACCGGCTTGCCATCGCGTGCGAACAAGGCATGCGCGGCGTCCCTCATGTCGCCTCGGGTGGCGGGGTTGGTGGCCAGCACACGCCTTTTTGTGGCCGCGTCTTCAATCAGCAGGTCGATGCCTACGGTGCGGGCAGGATCCAGCCTCTCGACCACGGCCACGGTAGAGATGTCAAAACCCAGGGGGGCGACTATCGTGAGCGCCTGGGCCGATGGCGAGGCGCCCGTTTCGATCCGGGCCCCCAGATCTTTGAGCAGTTGCAGCAGCTCGGCCCGCCGTGCGGCCCGGGGCGAGACCCATACCGGGGGCAGAACGTCCACCGAGGGGGCGGGTGCCTCTGCTGGCAATTCGGCCTTGCCTTCGCTGTAACGATAAAAGCCCTGTCCGGTCTTGCGGCCTAGCACACCCGCGGCCAAGCGCAGCGCGGTGATCGCGCTAGGACGGTAGCGTGGCTCTTGGTAGTACTGGTTGTAGATGGACTCCATCACGGGGTGAGACACATCCAGCCCGGTCAGGTCCATCAGCTCGAAGGGGCCGAGTCTAAAACCCACCTGATCGCGAAGGACGCGGTCAATGGTGGCAAAGTCGGCGACCCCCTCACCGGCAAGCCGCAGGGCCTCGGTGTTGTAGCCCCGCCCGGCATGGTTGACGATGAAGCCTGGGGTATCGGCTGCCTGCACCGGCGTATGCCCCATGTCCTTGGCAAAGCGGATCAGTGCCTGCGCCACCTCCGGCTGCGTTTTCAGACCGGAGATGACCTCGACCACCTTCATCAGGGGCACGGGGTTGAAGAAGTGAAAGCCGGCCAGTTGCTGCGGCCGCTTTAGGCCCGCGCCAATCGCAGTCACAGAAAGTGAAGAGGTATTGGTGGCCAAAATCGCCGATTCCGACACGATGGATTCGACTTGGGCCAAAAGAGCTTGCTTGACATCAAGCCGTTCGACAACGGCTTCGATCACCAAAGTGCAGTCGGCAAGTTCGCTCAGCTGTGAAGGGCGCACTCTGTCCTTGCAGGCCTGCACCGCCGCGGGGTCCATTTTTGCCTTGCTGGCCAACTTGTCCCACTGCTCGGACAAGGCCTGCTGGGCTTGGAGCGAAGCTTGCGGGTTCTGGTCCACCAGCCGCACGATGCTGCCGGCCTGCGCGGCAATCTGTGCGATACCGCGGCCCATGGCACCGGCCCCGATGATCGCGATGGTATGGAAGGTGGGAGACATACTTTTCTGATTGTGCGCAGCGCGGTGGGTTCAACTTAGCGTCGGACCTGCAGCGCGCCCGGGTTGATGATATTGGTGGGCGTGCCTTTGACAAAGTTGATGATGTTGTCGAAGGCCGAGCCGAACATGATTTCGTAGGTGTCTTGCTCAACGTAGCCGATATGGGGCGTGCAGATACAGTTCTCCAGCCGCAGCAGGGCGTGTCCCTGCAGGATGGGCTCCGATTCGAAAACGTCGACCGCGGCCATTCCGGGGCGGCCCCGATTCAGGCCTGCCATGAGCGCATCGGTCTCGATCAATTCGGCTCGGGAAGTGTTGACCAGCAGAGCGGTGGGCTTCATTCGGGACAGATCCTCCAGGCCGATCGAGGCGCGCGTTGTCTCAGCCAGTCGCAAGTGCAGGCTCAGGACATCGCTCTGAGCAAACAACTCGGCTCGGCTGGGGGCGATTTCGTAACCGTCGGCACGTGCGCGCTGACAGGTGGGCTCACTGCCCCAGACAAGTACGCGCATGCCGAAAGCGCGGCCGTAACCCGCCACGATCTGTCCGATCTTTCCGTAACTCCAGACCCCCAGCGTTTTACCTTTGAGGAGTGAGCCGAGGCCAAAATTCGGAGGCATCGCACCGGATTTCAGCCCGGACTGTTGCCAGGCGCCATGTTTGAGGTTTGATACGTACTGCGGGATGCGTCGCATGGACGATAGGATCAAAGCCCAGGTCAGTTCGGCGGTGGCAGCGGGCAAACTCGTCCCTTCAGCCACCGCGATGCCCTTTTCGGTGCAGGCTGCCAGGTCGATATGGCCACCCGCGCGTCCCGTCTGAGAGATCAGCTTGAGTTTGGGAAGTTTCTCAATGAGCGCCCGGGTTACCGGTGTGCGCTCTCGGATCAGCACCAGAACCTCGGCATCCTTCAGTCGCAACGACAGTTGTCCAACGCCCTTGACGGTGTTGGTGTAGACCTTGGCCGGGTAGGCGTCTAGTTTGGACGCGCATTTGAGCTTTCGGACGGCATCCTGATAGTCGTCCAGAATCACGATGTTCATGGCCTTATTGTGCCCTCAAGCTCCGCTGAAGGCCGGCTTTGCCGTCCCTGACCGATGTCCAACCAGTGCAGCGCCAGGCCTGACCGAGCTCAGGCTGAGGGTGAGGACAACGAGGGGCCCCTGCACTCGGCGGAGGCCTCTTGGGGCCGTGTCCGATCTTGGGCCTTCGGGGAGCTAGATCAGCATGGTGTTGCGGATCAGGCCCACAGCCAGGCCCTCAAGCTCGAAGGGATCTTCCGGACCGACCCAGATGGGCGCGAAATCAGGATTTTCCGGTAGCAACTCAATGCCGTTTTTGTGCCTGCGATAGCGCTTGACGGTGACCTCGTCTCCAAGCCGTGCCACCACGATTTGGCCGTTGCGGGCTTCTCGGGTTTGCTGCACTGCCAGGAGATCCCCGTCCATGATGCCGGCCTCGCGCATGCTCATGCCTCGCACCTTGAGCAGGTAGTCGGGTTTGCGCTGGAACAGGCTTGCCTCCAGATAGTAGGTTTGATCCACATGTTCCTGGGCCAAAATCGGGCTGCCTGCTGCCACCCGACCAATCAGGGGCAGGGCCAATTGGGCCAAATGAGGCAGGGGGAGCATGAGCTGCTTGATTCGGGATTCATTGAGCGAGCGCAGGGCATTGCCTCGCAGCCGAATGCCGCGTGAAGTACCGCTGACCAGTTCGATCACCCCTTTGCGGGCCAAGGCTTGCAGGTGTTCCTCTGCGGCGTTGGCTGACTTGAATCCCAATTCGCTGGCGATTTCGGCTCGGGTTGGGGGCGCGCCGGTTCGTGCAATGGCGCTTTCAATCAGATCGAGGATCTGTTGCTGGCGAGCGGTGAGTTTTGGACTTTCTGTGAGGGGCTCGTCATTCATGGGGCGGCTCTTTGGGGTGGTGATGGGTCGCAGCGGCAGGCGGCGGGACTGTTTGAAAACCCAGTATCTGTATTTTTATCCAGTTTTCAAGGATTGACAAGTGAGTGGCAAGAAATTGGTGGTGCTCGGAACCGGGGGAACGATCGCGGGTGTGGGGGCCCAGGCCCGAGATCAAACTGTCTATCAGGCTGCACAGTTGGATATCGGCCAACTCATCGGTGCGCTGGGAGACGCGCATGAATGGGCTGCCTCTCTTGAGTTCGAGCAAGTGGCTCAACTCGACAGCAAGGACATGCGAGCCTCCCATTGGGCTCTTTTGGCACGGCGGGTCGCCCAATTGCTAGACCGAGAGGAGGTGCAGGGCATCGTGATCACGCACGGCACCGATACGCTGGAAGAAACCGCCTATCTTCTGCATGCCTTGCTCGCTCCTGCCAAGCCGGTGGTTCTGGTTTGTGCCATGCGGCCAGCTACGGCGGTGTCGGCCGACGGGCCTCAGAATTTGTTGGATGCCTTCACCGTGGCCCGCCATGAAATGGCCCGTGGCGTGTTGGCGGTTTGTGCGGGTCGAATCCATGGGGCGGAGGATGTACAGAAGGTTCATCCGTATCGCCTTGATGCCTTAAGTTCGGGTGATGCTGGCGTGATCGGCTACGTGGAGGACGGCAGGGTGCGCCAGCAGCGGGCGTGGCCGCAGGGGCAACCGCGGCCCCACTTGGTCGATCGGATCGACCAGCCCTGGCCTCGCGTACCGGTGGTGCTCAGTCACGCGGAAGCGCAGGCCTGGATGGTCGATGCCTTGGTGCAGCAAGGTGCCTTGGGCATTGTGGTGGCCGGTACGGGAAATGGCACTGTTCACCAGGATTTGCTGGCGGCGCTGGAGCGTGCCCGGTCGGCTGGGGTCAAGGTGGTGCGCGCAACTCGATGCCCACTCGGGCGATTGCTTCCTGGGACCGGGGACGAGTTGCCTGCGATGGCCGGGCTTTCGCCCGTCAAGGCCAGGATTGCGCTGTGCCTGCAACTGATCGAGAACCAAGCGCAAGGCCATGTGGGTGCCTGACCGGGCGCTGCCGGTCCAATCCGGCCTTTTGATCAACTCGGGATTTTGCTGCGCTCAGCCCGTGAGGGCTTGGAGGGCGCGTGCCGTGATTTCGTCAACGCTACCCATGCCGCTGATGGAGCGATAGCGTGGTGCATTCAGCGGGTCCTGTTGGGCCCATTGCGAGTAGTAGTCCACCAGAGGTCGCGTCTGCGCGCTATAGACTTCCAGCCGCTTGCGCACCGTTTCTTCCTTGTCATCGTCGCGCTGAACCAGGGCTTCGCCGGTGAGGTCATCAAATCCTGGCACTTTCGGGGGGTTGTATTTGACGTGATACGTTCGCCCCGATGCTGGATGCGAGCGACGGCCACTCATGCGTTCGATGATGGCCTCAAACGGCACACTGATCTCCAGCACATAGTCGATCTTCACGCCAGCGGACTTCATGGCCTCCGCCTGCGGAATGGTTCTCGGAAACCCGTCAAACAGGAAGCCTTGAGCGCAGTCAGTCTGTGCAATTCGTTCCTTGACCAGATTGATGATCAGCTCGTCGCTGACCAAACCGCCCGCGTCCATGACCTTCTTGGCTTGCTGGCCCAGCTCGGTGCCTGCCTTGACCGCTGCGCGCAGCATGTCCCCTGTGGAAATCTGGGGGATGCCGTACTTGTTGCAGATGAAGGTGGCCTGGGTCCCTTTGCCGGCCCCCGGTGCGCCGAGAAGAATAAGTTTCATGGTGGTTCTCCTGTGACTCGCGTGCCGGCTCGGTGCCAGGTCTGGTGAGCGAACCGGCTTCAGGGTCCAGCGATGTGTACCTCTGAGCGCGCGGCTCTGGTTAAGGATAGCACGCGCTTGCCTGCTTGCCACTCACAATTTGCCGGCGAGCCAGGACCGGACCCGCTGCAGGTCCTCGGGGGTGTCGACCCCCGGTCCCGGAGCCCGATCGCTCAGGTGCACGGCGATTCGATGACCGTGCCACAGAGCACGCAACTGTTCCAGGGACTCCAGCCGTTCCATGGGGGCAGGAGGCAAGTTGGGAAACCGGGCCAGAAAGCCCGCCCTATAGGCATAGATACCAATATGACGCAGGGGCGCGGGCCAGAGGGCGCCGGGCTCTTGCCACCAGGCCTCCTGGGTGAAATCGCGCCCGTGCGGGATGGGCGCCCGGCTGAAATACAAGGCGGTCTGCCTGGCGTCCGTCACCACCTTGACAACGTGCGGACTGCGAAAATCGACGGGGTCTTCGATCGCATGGGCAGCGGTGCTCATTTCACAGTCCCTGCGGTCTGACAACAAATGAGCCACTGCGTCGATCAACTCGGGGTCGATCAGCGGCTCATCGCCTTGAACATTGACCACGATCTCGTCGTCATCGAGCCCTAGGATTCGACAAGCCTGTGCCAGGCGGTCACTGCCACTGGGGTGGTCCACATCAGTGAGCACGCAGTCGATCGCGGCGTGACGACAGGCTTGCTCGATGCGCACATCGTCAGCGGCCACCACCACTCGCCGTGCCTTGCTGAGCTTGGCGCGCTGGGCGACTCGAACCACCATGGGCTGCCCGTGGAGGTCGGCCATAGGCTTGTCGGGCAGTCGGCTGGAGGCCAGACGCGCAGGAATGAGGACCGAAAAATCCATCGTCATTCAGCGCGGGCGCTCGATTTCTTCGTCGGTCAGTGGGCGCGCCTGGGTTTCGAGCATCACCGGCAGCCCATCTCGAACAGGATAAGCCAATCGGGCACTGCGCGATATCAGCTCTTGTCGCTGACGGTCGTATTCCAAAGGGCCCTTGGTGACAGGGCATACCAGCAATTCAAGGAGTCGCTTGTCCATGACCAGATGGTATCGGATGTGGGCGGGTGCGACTTCTTTGCAGCACGGACTCGACGGCTTGGAAAAGGGCTGGGTCAGGTTGCACCAGCAGCGGAACGGCCATCAAGCGTGACCTGAGCCGCGCAGCCAAGGGCATGATTTTGACGGCATCCTTTTCGGTCATGAGGACGGTGATTTCTGGATCATTCGGAAGATCATCCAGCTTGAAGAGGTAATGATCGGGGAAGGCGTGAGTGCGTTCGAGGTCAAGCCCCTTTTCGCGGAGCATTTCGAAAAACGAGTCGGGCTTGGCAATGCCGGCTATCGCATGCAGGCGCTGGCCCGCGAGTGAGCTCAGCGCGTGCCTTGAGCCGTCCGCGGCCTGTGCCCACCCGGCCAGTTCCCGTCGGCAGCCCAGACCTTGTATTTGAGGACTTGCGCTTGAAACAAGGACCAAGTCAATGCCGCGCAGGGGCGGGTGGATGGAGAGGCCGGGGCGAGGCCAAGGTTCTCGCAGCGGGCCAGCAGGCAACAGCCAGCCATTGCCCAATCCTCTTTCATCGAAGACGGCGATGTTCATTTCACGCCAGAGCCGGTGATGTTGCAAACCATCGTCGGCCACGATGACGTCCACCTCCGGGTGGTTCTCCATCAGCATGCGGGCGGCTTGGACCCGATCGCTGCCCACGAACACCGGCGCTGCGCTGCGCTGTCTTATCAGAAGCGGCTCATCGCCGCATTCCTGCGCCGTCATGTGGGGTAAGACTTCTAGGCTTTCGGAGTTTTCACGACCGTAGCCGCGTGAGATGACCCCAGGCCGCAAGCCGCGCTCCTGCAAATGGCGCACCAGGGCCATGACCAGCGGAGTTTTGCCGGCGCCGCCGGCGATCACGTTGCCCACAACGATCACGGGCAGCGGCAATTTAACGACCGTAAGCAGTCCGAGTCGGTACAGTCCTAGTCGAAAGGCCTGCAGACTGCGATAGAGCAGTGAAAGCGGCCAGAGCAGCCTGGCAGACAGACCTCGAGTGCCCCAGATCCTAATTAGACGCAGGTCCATGTGGGTGGGGTGTTGGGTAGGGTTGGAGGCCGAGTCGCGGCATTATCCGGGAAAGGGCTGACGGGCCCGGCGCGTTGGTGTGAGCCGGCTTCCGGGAGCTAAGATGGCCCACAGATTTTGTGGATAAATTTGTGGTCAACTCTTGCCCCCCCGCCGCCAAGCCCCGTGCCTGCTCGCGAGCATTAAATCGCTGAAGTTTTAGGCATTGCATTTAGCCTGTGAAACAGAGTCTTTCCCCCGATCTTCTCCTGCCAGTGTCCGACCGCTCCGCCCAGGAAGCGCCGGGCGGGGTGAGATCTTGGACGGTCGGCGCTTTGCTTCGTGCGGTGTCCGACAGTTTGGACGCCCGCTTCAATCCGGTCACCGTGCATGGAGAAATCAGCGGATTCAGCCGGGCTGCGAGCGGTCATTGCTATTTCTCACTTAAGGACGAGCAGGGGCAAATCCGCTGTGCCCTCTTCAAGCGAGCGGCCTCCCTGCTGCAGTTTTCTCCGAGGGACGGACAACTGGTGCAGGTTCGCGGTCGTTTGGGCCTCTATGAGCCCCGCGGGGAGATGCAACTGGTGGTGGAGTCCCTGCGTCTGGATGGGCAGGGCGCTTTGTTCGAGCGCTTCCTGGAGCTCAAGAACCGATTGGCTGCTGAAGGGCTGTTCGACGCGGACCGAAAGCGCCCGGTCGTGCCAATGCCCAGGGCTGTGGGTGTGGTGACCTCATTGGGGGCGGCAGCCCTGCGGGACGTCTTGACTGCCTTGCGTCGCCGCGCCCCGCATGTGCCGGTGGTGCTCTACCCCGCCAGCGTGCAGGGCGAGCAGTCCGTGGCTGAGCTCGGAGCGGCCTTGCGTATGGCCTACCAGCGCCAGGAGGTGGATGTATTGCTGCTGGTTCGAGGGGGAGGGTCGTGGGAGGATTTGTGGTCCTTCAATGACGAAGGCCTGGCTCGTCTGATCGTGCAGGCACCGATGCCGGTGGTCAGCGGCATCGGCCATGAAACCGACTTCACCCTGGCCGACTTTTGTGCCGATCTCCGCGCGGCAACTCCCACTGCTGCTGCCGAGCTGGCGGTGCATCCCCAGGCGCAGTGGCTGGCCTTATTGGAGAACCTGCAAACCAGGCTGCTTCGGGCCGAGCAGGCCCAGATCGATCGATTCGGGCAGGGGCTCGACGCGCTGGCTGCGCGTTTGGGCAGGCCGTCCGAGGTGGTGCTGCGGGCGAGGGCAATGCTGGCCCTTTTGGGGCAGCGGTTGCGCCAGACGGCGGCCTCTGCCTTGCAACGGCAGCAGCTTGAGCTAGACCAGTGGGCTGGGCAACTGCCGCGACAACTCGCCCACAGTGTTTCGGCCCAGCAGCGCAAGCTTGAGTCGCTGGCTGACCGCCTGCATCTGCTGGATCCTCAACTGGTGCTCAGGCGTGGTTATGCGTGGCTGACCGACACGCAGGGCCGGCCTCTGACTGCAGCTTCGCAGGCCCACAGCGGCCAACATGTGAGGGCTGCCTTGGCCGATGGTCAGCTCTTGCTGCAAGTGCTTCCCGACCCGGAGGCTGACCGCCCCGCGTCGCACTGAAAGCGGCGATGGGGGATCGACCCCGTCGCCGACGCGCCTGATGCAACCTTTCTACAATGCGACCCGTTTCTTTCCACTTTCAAATCGAGGATCTCCATGGAACACACCTTGCCGGCCTTGCCCTTCGCTATAGATGCTTTGGCCCCCCACTACAGCAAAGAAACGCTCGAATACCATCACGGCAAGCACCACAACGCGTACGTGGTCAATCTGAACAATCTGCAGAAAGGCACCGAGTTTGAAGCGATGCCTCTTGAGGAGATCGTCAAGAAGTCCAGTGGCGGCATCTACAACAATGCGGCTCAGATCTGGAATCACACCTTCTTCTGGAATTGCATGAAGCCTTCCGGTGGTGGGGAGCCTTCAGGCGCCCTGGCCGCGGCAATCAATGCCAAGTGGGGCTCCTATGCTGCTTTCAAAGAAGCATTCACCAAGTCGGCCGTGGGCAACTTCGGTTCCGGTTGGACCTGGCTGGTCAAGAAGCCCGATGGGTCGGTAGACATCGTCAACATGGGTGCTGCAGGTACGCCGCTGACCACGGCAGACAAAGCCTTGTTGACCATCGATGTGTGGGAGCACGCGTACTACATCGACTATCGCAACCTACGACCCAAGTTCGTTGAAACTTTTCTGGACAAGCTGGTCAATTGGAGCTTTGCCGAAAAGAATTTCGCCTGAATCCCGGGCACTGCGAAGAGCCGACCTGCGGGTCGGCTTTTTTGTGGGGATTCGCTTTGTGCGCGTGGTTCGAAGTCAGGGACGTGGCGCGATGCCGGTCAGACGGGTGCCCGGGCCGAGGCCGCGCTTTGCAAACCAGCCCTGGTTCATTTCGAGCACATAGCGCACCGGTCGACTCGAACAATGGCTTTGCGTGGTCTGCGGCTGCATATCGGCCAGGTTGACGATGGTGCCGTCGTCAGCCAAAAAAGCCGCGGTCAGAGGGATCAGGGTGTTCATCATCCAGAAGCACTGAACGGACGCCTGCTCAAAAATGAACAGCATGCCCTCGTGCTGAGGCATCTGTTTGCGCCACATCAGCCCGATTTGTCTTTGGGCCGGCGAGCTGGCGACCTGTACCTCGATGCGGTGCATGCCGGCCCCCAAGGACAGGCGAGGCAGGTCCGTTTGAGGCTGATCGGCCCTGATGCCCGTGGCGCAGACCACCAGGAAAAGGCCGATGAACCACCTGAAGGCTTTCGCCGATTCTGTGCGCCCAAAAAAACTGTCGGTCATGAGTCTTGTGTTCAAGCGTGGTCCTGCGGCCCCATCGATGACTTGAATAGTCACCGGGGTCGGTCAGAACGGGCTGCGAGTGGCTTGCTGCGAAACAAGTCTGGATCATAGGGTACCGCCGGCTGCCAGCAGGGGCAAAAGAAAAGCCCGCTCGAGGCGGGCTTGACAGATTGCAGCCTTGAATTACTTCTTGGCTTCTTCTTTTTTCTCAGCCTTTTTGTCGGCTTTCTTTTCAGCTTTCTTTTCTGCTTTGGCTTCGGCCTTGGCCGGAGCAGCGGCTGGGGCAGCCGGAGCGGCCGGAGCAGCAGGGGCTTGGGCAAATGCGCCAGCGGCGAACAAGCCAGAGATCAGGGCGGCGAGGACTTTGCTCATTTGGATTTCCTTCAGAGTCGTTTGGTAAAGGTCTGCCGGAGGAATTTCCAGCTGACGCACCCATAACGCTGCCCCAGGGCCTGCGGTTGACAGCCCGGCTGTAAGATTTGCGCGGTGCTTTCGGCGCTAGAATTTTCGGCGCTCGTCTGCAAGCGGGCGCCTGTTCGCAAGTCCCCGGCCATCTGGCCCTACCGACTCCCCCTGGAGACTTTTCCTCATGTACAAACATATCAAGGTTCCCGCGCAAGGGCAGAAGATCACCGTCAATGCTGACAATTCCTTGAACGTTCCGGACCAGCCCATCATTCCCTATATCGAGGGTGATGGCACGGGACTGGACATCACTCCGGTGATGCTCAAGGTGGTTGATGCGGCGGTTGCCAAAGCTTATGGTGGCAAGCGCAAGATTCACTGGATGGAGGTCTACGCCGGCGAGAAGTCGACCCAGGTGTATGGCCCTGATGTCTGGCTTCCCGAAGAGACCTTGCAAGTGGTGCGTGAGTACGTGGTTTCTATCAAGGGTCCTCTGACCACTCCAGTGGGCGGCGGTATTCGTTCCCTCAACGTCGCCCTGCGACAGGAACTCGATCTTTACGTCTGCCTGCGTCCGGTTCAGTATTTCAAGGGGGTACCCTCTCCCCTGAAGGAGCCCGAGAAGACCAATATGGTGATCTTCCGTGAAAACTCCGAGGATATCTACGCGGGTATTGAGTACGAGGCAGAGTCTGACAAGGCCAAGAAAGTGATCAAGTTCCTTATCGAGGACATGGGCGTCAAGAAGATCCGCTTCCCCGCCACCTCGGGTATCGGCATCAAGCCGGTCTCGCGCGAGGGTACCGAGCGTCTGGTGCGTAAGGCCATTCAGTACGCGATCGATAACGACAAGCCCAGCGTGACTCTGGTGCACAAGGGCAACATCATGAAGTTCACTGAAGGGGGCTTCCGCGATTGGGGTTATGCCCTGGCCCAGCGCGAGTTTGGCGCGCAGCTCATCGATGGCGGACCTTGGTGCAAGTTCAAGAATCCCAGGACCGGCAAGGAGATCACGGTCAAGGACAGCATTGCCGATGCCTTCCTGCAACAGATTCTCTTGCGGCCGGCCGAGTACAGCGTTATTGCCACCCTGAACCTCAACGGGGACTACATCTCCGATGCCCTGGCTGCGCAGGTGGGTGGCATTGGTATCGCCCCTGGTGCCAATCTGAGCGATACCGTGGCGATGTTCGAGGCTACGCATGGAACCGCGCCCAAGTATGCCGGCAAGGACTATGTCAACCCGGGCTCTGAAATCCTCTCGGCTGAGATGATGCTGCGGCACATGGGCTGGACCGAGGCGGCCGATCTGATCATCAGCTCCATGGAGAAGGCCATTCACAGCAAGAAGGTGACCTACGACTTTGCCCGTCTGATGGACGGCGCCACCCAGGTGAGCTGCTCGGGCTTTGGCCAAGTCATGATCGACCATATGTAAGGTCACCGGCGTGGCACTCGGGTGTTGTTGGCCGTGGGCCGTTGCGACACCCGTGACCAGGCGTAAAAAATCGCTCGTCCTGTAAGGCCGGGCGATTTTTTTTGGCCCGTTCGTGCATGCTGGCCGTCGCGTAGCAGCCACGGTTGGGCTGTTAAGTTGGCCAAGCTCACCAAGGCTTTTTCCCATAGCTAGAATGAGCCGTATGGCCACCAACGTGCCTCCCGTTCCTTCCTTGCCCACCGCAGTGCCGGGCGCACCTGGCGACGCGGTGGTGCTCGAGCGCAGGCCCGAGCGAGTCAAACCCCCCCAGATGTATCAGGTGGTATTGCTCAACGATGACTACACCCCGATGGAATTCGTTGTGGTTGTCATTCAGGAATTCTTCAACAAGGACAGGGAGACCGCGACGCAGATCATGCTCAAGATCCACCTTGATGGAAAAGGAGTTTGCGGCGTGTTTTCCAAAGATGTGGCGGCCACCAAAGTCGATCAGGTGACCGAGGCCGCGCGGCGAAATGGCCACCCCCTGCAATGCATCAGTGAGCCGCTTGAATCCTAGGGATTGCCCCCATTTGCTCAACAGTCCCACCACTTTTACGCAAGCTCAAAGGAACCCGAAATGATTGCTCAAGAACTGGAAGTCAGCTTGCACATGGCCTTTGTGGAGGCGCGTCAGCAGCGACACGAATTCATCACGGTCGAACATCTGCTGCTGGCACTGCTGGACAACCCTAGCGCGGCTGAGGTGCTGCGGGCCTGCTCTGCCAATGTAGAGGACCTGCGAAAGTCCTTGTCCACCTTTATCAAGGACAACACGCCTCAGGTGGCTGGAACCGACGATGTCGACACCCAGCCCACGCTGGGCTTTCAGCGCGTCATCCAGCGCGCCATCATGCATGTGCAGTCCACCGGTAACGGCAAGAAGGAAGTGACCGGCGCCAATGTACTGGTGGCCATTTTTGGTGAGAAGGATTCACACGCGGTTTACTACCTGCACCAGCAGGGCGTCACCCGGCTGGACGTGGTCAATTACATCGCCCACGGCATCAAGAAAAGCGATCCTCCCGAGCCGCAAAAATCCGGAGAGAGTGCGGCAGAGAATGAAGAGAGCGCCGAAAAGAACGAGAAAGCCTCTCCCCTGGAGCAATACACCCTCAACCTCAATGCACAGGCTCTGGCGGGCAAGATCGATCCCCTGATTGGCCGCGATTACGAGGTCGAGCGGGTCATCCAGATTCTGTGCCGTCGCCGTAAAAACAACCCCTTGCTTGTAGGTGAGGCGGGGGTGGGCAAGACGGCCATTGCAGAGGGCTTGGCCTGGCGGATCACGCAGAAGGATGTGCCCGATATCCTGGCTGAATCGCAGGTGTATTCGCTCGACATGGGCGCCTTGCTGGCGGGCACCAAATACCGTGGTGACTTTGAGCAGCGGCTCAAGGGTGTGCTCAAGTCACTCAAGGACAAGCCTCATGCCATTTTGTTTATCGATGAAATCCACACCCTGATTGGCGCGGGGGCTGCCTCCGGCGGCACCCTTGACGCATCCAACCTGCTCAAGCCCGCACTCAGCTCGGGGCAGCTCAAGTGCATCGGCGCCACCACTTTCACTGAGTACCGCGGGATCTTTGAAAAGGACGCGGCCCTTTCGCGCCGGTTCCAGAAGGTCGATGTCGTCGAGCCCAGTGTGGCCGAAACAGTGGAGATTCTCAAGGGGCTCAAATCGCGCTTTGAAGAGCATCACAGCGTCAAGTACGCGGTGGCCGCCTTGCAGGCGGCGGCTGAGCTGAGCGCGCGTTATATCAACGACCGTCAGTTGCCGGACAAGGCCATTGATGTGATTGATGAGGCGGGTGCCGCGCAGCGCATTCTCCCGCCCTCCAAGCGCAAGAAAACCATCTCCAAGGCCGAGGTGGAAGATATCGTGGCCAAGATCGCACGCATTCCTCCGGCCAATGTGTCCAATGACGACCGCAGCAAGCTCAAGACGCTTGAGCGCGATCTCAAGAGCGTGGTCTTCGGCCAGGACAAGGCCTTGGATGTGCTGGCTTCTGCCGTGAAGATGGCCCGCTCCGGGCTGGGTAAGGTCGACAAGCCTATCGGGGCCTTTCTTTTCTCAGGCCCCACGGGTGTGGGCAAGACCGAGGCTGCACGGCAGCTGGCCTACATACTGGGTATTGACCTGATCCGCTTCGACATGTCGGAATACATGGAGCGTCATGCCGTGAGCCGCCTGATCGGTGCGCCGCCTGGCTATGTGGGTTTTGACCAGGGTGGATTGCTCACCGAGGCCATCACCAAGAAGCCCCATGCGGTGTTGCTGCTCGATGAAATTGAGAAGGCTCACCCGGACATCTTCAATGTGTTGCTGCAGGTAATGGATCACGGCACTCTGACCGATAACAACGGACGCAAGGCTGATTTCCGTAACGTCATCATTGTGATGACGACCAATGCGGGTGCCGAGACCATGAACAAAGCCACCATCGGGTTTACCAATCCCAGGGAGGCCGGGGACGAGATGGTGGACATCAAGCGCTTGTTTACGCCGGAGTTCCGTAACCGTCTGGATGCCATCGTGAGCTTCAAGGCGCTCGACGAGGCGGTCATTTTGCGTGTGGTGGATAAGTTCCTGTTGCAACTTGAGCAGCAACTGGCCGAAAAGAAGGTGGAGGTCACCTTCACCGATGGCTTGCGCAAGTATCTGGCCAAGAAGGGCTTCGATCCGCTCATGGGGGCCCGGCCGATGCAGCGCCTCATCCAGGACACCATTCGGCGCGCCCTGGCAGACGAGTTGCTCTTTGGTCGTTTGGTGGATGGCGGTCGGCTGGCAGTCGATATCAAGATCGTTACCGACGAGAAGGGCGTTGAGACCGGCGAAGTGGTGCTGGACATCCAGCCCCTACCGAAGAAGGAAGGCAAGGCCAAGCCGGAATCGGAGGAGGCTACCGCCGGTTAAGAGAGCCCCGCCGCTTGGGGGGCACTCTAGCCTGCCGAAGGGTCAGCAGCTAGGTTCAGTCGGGCGATGCCCTGGGGCGACCCCGGGGCACGCCGATGTGACGCTCCTGGCGCGATTGAGCCAATCGGATTTGCTTTTGCCGCTCGGAGAAGCTGCGGCGCTGTTCGGCGCTCAATTGGTCGTGACAGCGCGGGCAACTGACGCCTTCCTCAAATTTTGGCGAGGCCTTGTCCTCGGCGCTCAGGGGGTGGCGACAGGAGCGGCAGAGCTCGAACTGGCCGGGCTTGAGTTCATGGTCAACCGTGACCCGCTCATCAAACACGAAGCATTCGCCTTCCCAGGCGCTGGTTTGTGCAGGGACCGTTTCCAGGTATTTGAGGATGCCGCCCCGGAGGTGATAGACCTGGTCGAACCCCTGGCTTCGCATGAAGGCGGTCGATTTTTCGCAGCGTATCCCGCCGGTACAAAACATGGCTACTCTGGGTTTGCGGCCATCTTTCTCGGCCAGTAGACCGCCGGGCTGCATTTGTGTTTCAACCCAATGCGGCAGCTCGGAGAAGCTGCGGGTTTTGGGATTGACCGCGCCCTGGAAGGTGCCCACCTGAAACTCATAGTCATTGCGAGTG
>JBEIHE010000046.1:0-21650 GCA_040381515.1 Polaromonas sp. | reverse complement strand
TCAAACAGGATGCGCCAATGGGCCGGCTGGGCCACAAAGGCAGCGACATCCATCAGCGCACCCGGTGGCAAGTTGCGCGTGGCAAGCCAGAAATCAATCGTAAAAACGCTCATCCCCAAGGCGCCCAGAGGCACCAGGCCGATCTCCACCCGGCCGCGGCTGAGGCGCTCACACATCAGCGCTCCCAAGCCGATACCGACCGAAAAAACCACCAACAGCAAGGAGGCCACCTGCTCGCTGCCGCGCAGCACCTCCTTGGCGAGCACGGGGAACTGGCTGAGGAAGACCGCACCGAAGAACCACAGCCAGCTGATACCCAGCAACATGTTCCAGCTCACCAGGTCCTCGCGCGCCAGTCGCAAGTTGCGCGCCGTTTCAGTCCAGGGGTTCCAGTTGATTCGCAATTGCGGATCCGTGGCCGGCAGCGGCTCGATCCGCCCCGCACTGAGTCGTCCCAAAAGCGCCAGCAGCAGGCAGCCCAGGGCCACCGCCTGCGATCCAACACCCGGCAGCGCCACCAGAAACCCGCCCGCCAAGTTGCCAAGCAAAATGGCCACAAACGTGCCTGACTCCACCAGCGCATTGCCCCCCACCAGTTCGCGCTCGGTCAGCACCTGTGGCAACAGGGCATATTTGACCGGGCCGAACAAAGTGGAATGCAGCCCCATCAGAAAAGTGCAGACCAGGAGCACACCGGCCTGCACATCCGGCGCGTCCATCAAGAAGGCTCCGGCCGCAAAGACCATGATGATGATTTCCAGATTCTTCACCGCCCGGATGACGCGTGTTTTTTCAAGGCGGTCACAAATTTGCCCCGAGGTGGCCGAAAACAGGACGAAGGGCAAGATGAACAAGCCCCCGATGACCAAGCCAGCCAATGCCGGCGGCAACCAGCTGATTTGCAGCTGGTAGGTCACCATCACGGTGAATGCGAACTTGAACAGGTTGTCGTTGGCCGCGCCCGCAAATTGCGTCCAGAAAAAGGGGGCAAAACGGCGCTGGCGCAGCAGGGCAAACTGCCGAGGCGGTTCGGGATTCATCATAGGGAGCGGGCAAGGCACATGGACCGCCAGCTTAGCCCAGGATCGCCGCACACGCCCGACCTGCGCTCAAACCCCGAACCCACCGGCCAAACCCTTGCGCAGCGCCTCGACCAAGACGGCAACGGCGCGCGGCACATGCGGCGTATAGGGTCGAATGGCGTAAATGGTGTCGGCAAAAGCGCCGACCGGCCTCCAACCGGGCAGCACCCGGACAAGCTTGCCCTGGGACAAGGCCGTCTGGGCACTGAAGTCGGGCATGAGCGCGATACCGGCGCCGGCCAGGGCCGCCTCGCGCAGGGCTTCGCTGTTGTTGGCAGCGAAAGGTCCACCCACCGGGACGGTGACACGCGGGCCCACCTTTGAACTGCCCTGCCTCTCAAAGGTCCATGCCGGGCCCTCCTGAGCGCGGGGATAGTGCAGGCAGTGATGGGACTGCAGGTCAAGCGGCTTGCGCGGCAGCCCCTTGCGGCGCAGGTAACTGCGGGTGGCCACCAGCACCGACTCGGTGTGGCACAGGGGCCACGCCACATGGGTGTCGGGGGGCCGTTCGGTGTGACGGATGGCCAGATCGAACCCTTCACTGGCCAATGCGCTGATGCGATCGGACAAATCCATCTCAATGCGAACCTCGGGGTGATCCTTCAGAAATTGCGCCAATACAGGAACCAGTTGCTGGCGGGCCAGCGCCACAGGGGCCGTCAGGCGAATGAGGCCGCTGGGCTGCGCGGCCTGATCTCGAACCCGCGCCAGGCTGATTTCAATCTGCTCGAAGGCCGCGCGGGTATCGTCAACCAGGCGCTGGCCAGCCTCGGTCAGGCGCACGCTGCGGGTGGTGCGCCGCACCAAGGCCACACGCGCAGCCCGCTCGAGCTCAGCAATGCGCTGGCTCATGGCGGCCTTGCTCACCCCCAGCCGAGCAGCGGCAGCGGTGAAGCTGCCCTGCTGAGCCAAGGTGCCCAGCCAATGCAAGTGCGTCCAAAAGGCGGTGATTTTTTGTGAATTCATCTCCGCATTGTTCATTAGATTGAACAATCCGTTCAGTCTTGGGCCCTTGTGGTGGCGCAAGGGCTTGCCTAGACTGCATGCCAATAAACGGCCGCGTCCCACCCCCTGTTGCAGATTTACTCCCGGAGACCTTATGAGTTTGGCATCCATTGACCACTACATCGCCGGACGGCGCACCGCCGGCGCCGCAGGACGCAGCCAGCCCGTCACCAACCCCGCCACCGGCGCCGTCACCGGCCGGGTGCAATTGGCCAACCCACAGGATGTGGGGTCGGCCGTGGCGGCGGCGCGCGCGGCTTTTCCTGCCTGGGCCGATACGCCCCCCCTGCGCCGTGCGCGGGTCTTGTTCAAGTTTCTCGAGCTGCTCAATGCCCATCGCGATACGCTGGCCCACATGATCACCGCCGAACATGGCAAGGTCTTCACCGATGCACAAGGCGAGGTCACGCGTGGCATTGAGATCGTCGAATTCGCCTGCGGCATCCCGCAACTGCTCAAGGGCGATTTCACCGACCAGGTTTCCACTGGCATCGACAACTGGACGATGCGCCAGAGCCTGGGCGTGGTGGCGGGCATCACGCCCTTCAATTTTCCGGTCATGGTGCCGATGTGGATGTTCCCGGTGGCCTTGGCCACAGGCAACACCTTCGTACTCAAGCCCAGCCCGCTAGACCCCTCGCCCTCTCTGTTCATGGCCGACCTGCTCAAACAGGCAGGTCTGCCGGACGGCGTGTTCAACGTGGTGCAGGGCGACAAGGAAGCGGTAGACGCCCTGTTGGCACACCCCGACGTTCAGGCGATCAGCTTTGTCGGCTCTACCCCGGTGGCCAACGCCCTGTACGAGACTGGTGCGCGTCTGGGCAAGCGCGTACAAGCGCTGGGTGGGGCCAAGAACCACATGGTGGTCATGCCCGATGCCGATCTTGAGCAAGCGGTGGATGCCCTGATCGGCAGCGCCTACGGCTCGGCCGGCGAGCGCTGCATGGCGATTTCCGTGGCCGTCCTGGTGGGGGATGTAGGCGAGAAGATCATGCCCAAGCTGATCGAACGCACCCGCAACCTGAAGGTGCTCGAAGGCGAAAACCTGGCGGCCGAGATGGGCCCCATCGTCACCGAAGCGGCGCGCCAGCGCATCCGCGGCTATATCGAGGCGGGCGTGGCCGAAGGCGCCCGACTGCTGGTCGATGGCCGTCAGTTCGACGGCACGCAGGCCGGGGCGGGCTGCGAGCACGGCTTCTGGCTAGGCGGCACGCTGTTCGACCATGTCAGCCCGCAGATGAAGATCCACAAAGAAGAAATCTTCGGGCCCGTGCTCTCCTGCGTGCGGGTGCCCGACTTCGCCCAAGCGCTTGATCTCATCAATGCACACGAGTTTGGCAACGGCGTCTCCTGCTTTACCCGGGACGGAAATGTGGCGCGCGAGTTCGCCCGTCGCATCCAGGTCGGCATGGTCGGCATCAACGTGCCCATCCCGGTGCCCATGGCCTGGCATGGTTTTGGCGGGTGGAAGCGCTCACTTTTCGGGGATATGCACGCCTACGGACAAGAAGGGGTGCGCTTCTACACCCGGCAAAAATCCATCATGCAACGCTGGCCCGAAAGCACGCCCAAGGGGGCCGAATTCGTCATGCCAACCGCCCGCTAGAGCGCCAGCCCTAGCCGGCAGGCAACAAGCTCGCAGCAATCAAGGGACAATAGAGGGTTTCGCGTAGTGGGCCGTGGCCCGCTCCGGCTTGAGCCCCTCCCCCATCGGGCGGCGGGCTCAGACCCCCCAACAAGGAGAGCCTCATGCTAATTGGCGTTCCCGCAGAAATTCTGGCGGGCGAGACGCGCGTCGCGGTGACCCCCGAGACCGCCAAGAAATTCATGGCCCAGGGCCATACGGTGCGCGTGCAGTCCGGCGCCGGAGTGGCCGCCAGCGCGCCCGACACGGCCTATGCCAGTTTGGGCGCGGAGATCTCCGATGCCGCCGGCGCCTACGCCGCTGACATAGTGCTCAAAGTGCGCTGCCCGCAAGAAGCGGAGGTGCCCCTGCTCAAGCAGGGCGGGGTGCTCATCGGCATGCTCAATCCTTTCGACCGCTCCGGGCTCGATCGACTGGCCCGGGCCGGCGTAACCAGTTTTGCGCTAGAGGCCGCACCCCGCACCAGCCGCGCGCAAAGCATGGACGTGCTGTCCTCGCAGGCCAATATCGCTGGCTACAAGGCCGTGATGATGGCCGCTGAGCGCTACCAGCGTTTCTTCCCCATGCTGATGACCGCGGCGGGCACCGTCAAGGCCGCGCGGGTGGTGATCCTGGGAGTGGGCGTGGCAGGGCTGCAGGCCATTGCCACCGCCAAGCGACTGGGCGCGGTAATTGAAGCCTCCGACGTACGCCCGAGCGTGAAGGAGCAGGTGGAATCACTGGGCGCCAAATTCATCGACGTGCCCTACGAAACCCAAGAAGAAAAAGATGCGGCTGAAGGGGTGGGCGGCTACGCCCGGCCCATGCCGCCTTCGTGGCTCGAGCGTCAAAAACTGGAGGTGGCCAAGCGGGTGGCCCAGGCCGATGTGGTGATTACCACCGCGCTCATCCCCGGCCGGCCCGCGCCGGTGCTGGTGAGCGAGGAGATGGTCAAGTCCATGAAGCCCGGCAGCGTGATCGTGGATCTGGCCGCACCCCAAGGCGGCAACTGCCCACTGACCGAGCCCGGCCAAACCGTCACGCGACACGGCGTGGTGATTGTGGGCGAAACCAACGTCCCCGCGCTGGTGGCCGCCGATGCCAGCGCCCTGTATGCGCGCAACCTGCTGGACTTCATGAAGCTCATTGTCAGCAAGGACGGTGCGATCCACATCGACATGCAGGACGACATCGTTGCCGCCTGCCTGATGACCCAGGGTGGCCAGGTGCTGCGCGCCTGACCCCCATGCTTTGAAAAGGCCCCACGCCATGGAACTCGTCAACCCCACCATTACCAACCTCATCATCTTCGTGCTGGCCATTTATGTCGGCTACCACGTGGTCTGGACGGTCACTCCAGCCTTGCACACTCCGCTGATGGCCGTCACCAACGCCGTCTCGGCGATCGTGATCGTCGGGGCCATGCTGGCTGCGGCCATGACCGAAACCGCCCTGGGCCAGACCATGGGCGTGCTGGCGGTGGCGCTGGCGGCCGTCAATGTGTTCGGCGGCTTCCTGGTCACACGGCGGATGCTGGAGATGTTCAAGAAGAAGGACAAGAAGGCAGGAGAGCCCAAATGAGCATGAACCTTGTCACGCTGCTCTACCTGGTCGCCAGCGTCTGCTTCATCCAGGCCCTAAAGGGCCTGTCGCATCCCACCACCTCGATACGCGGCAATATCTTCGGCATGGTTGGCATGGCCATTGCCGTGCTGACCACGGCTGCGCTGATCGTTGAGCTCTCCGGCTCAGCCACCGGCCTGGGTTATGTGCTGCTGGGCTTGGTGATCGGCGGCGCCGCTGGCGCTCTGATGGCGCAGAAGGTCGAGATGACCAAGATGCCCGAACTGGTGGCCTTCATGCACAGCATGATCGGTCTGGCCGCAGTGTTCATCGCGGTGGCTGCGGTGGTAGAGCCAGCGGCCTTCGGCATTGTGGCCAAGGGCGCCGGCACGGCCGAAATTCCCTACGGCAACCGGCTCGAGCTGTTCCTGGGCGCGGCCATCGGCGCGATCACTTTCAGTGGCTCGGTGATTGCCTTTGGCAAGCTTTCGGGCAAGTACAAGTTCCGCCTGTTTCAGGGCGCGCCGGTGGTGTTCTCGGGCCAGCACACCCTTAACCTGGTGTTGGGTCTGGCCACCCTTGCCCTGGGTGTGTTCTTCATGTTCACCGGCAACTGGGATGCCTTCCTGGTGCTGCTCGTGCTGTCGTTCGTGCTGGGCGTGCTGATCATCATTCCGATTGGCGGCGCCGATATGCCCGTGGTGGTGTCCATGCTCAACAGTTACTCGGGCTGGGCGGCGGCCGGCATTGGCTTTAGCCTGAACAACAGCATGCTGATCGTGGCCGGCTCGCTGGTGGGCTCCTCGGGCGCGATCCTGAGCTACATCATGTGCAAGGCCATGAATCGCTCGTTCTTCAACGTGATCCTGGGTGGCTTCGGCGGTGACGGTGGCAGCGCAGCCCAAGGCGGCGGCGTGCAGCGCAGCGCCAAGAGCGGCTCGGCCGACGATGCGGCTTTCATCATGAGCAACGCAGAAAGCGTGATCATCGTGCCGGGCTATGGTCTGGCCGTCGCGCGTGCACAGCATGCGGTCAAGGAGCTGGCGCAGAAGCTCACCGAAAAGGGCGTCAGCGTCAAATACGCCATTCATCCAGTGGCCGGCCGCATGCCAGGTCATATGAATGTGCTGCTGGCTGAGGCCGAGGTGCCCTACGACCAGGTGTTCGAGATGGAGGACATCAACGCCGAATTCAGCCAAGCCGATGTGGCCATCATCCTGGGGGCCAACGACGTGGTCAATCCTGCGGCGCATGTCAAGGGCAGCCCGATCTACGGCATGCCGATTCTTGAAGCCTACAAAGCCAAGACCGTCATTGTGAACAAGCGCTCCATGGCCGCCGGTTACGCCGGCCTGGACAATGAATTGTTCTATATGGATAAAACCATGATGGTTTTCGGCGATGCGAAGAAAGTGATTGAAGATATCGGCAAAGCCATCGAATAATCGCGGTCTGCGCCGCCTCCGGTGGGCAGGCCGGGCGGCCGTCCGGTTCAACCGGAGGAGGCAAGTCCAAAAAACAGACCGGAGACCTCCGCATGACCGCATCCCCGTCGGCCCGCCCCTGGCTGCAGGCCTACCCGCCCGGCGTACCTTCTGACATCGACGCCTCCCAATACCGCTCTCTGGTGGCCCTGCTGGAGGAAGGCTTTCAAAAGCACGGCGACAAGGTCGCCTACAGCTTTCTGGGCAAGGAATTTCGCTTCGGCTATGTCGACAGCGTCTCCCGGGCCTTTGCGGCCTACCTGCAAAGCCTGGGCCTGAGCAAGGGCGACCGCGTGGCGCTCATGATGCCCAATGTGCCGCAGTACCCGGTGGCCGTGGCCGCCATCTTGCGCGCCGGCTATGTGGTGGTCAATGTCAACCCGCTCTACACCGCGCGCGAGCTCGAGCACCAGCTTAAGGACTCGGGAGCCAAGGCGATCGTCATTCTGGAAAACTTTGGTGCGACGCTCCAGGCCTGCATTGCCAACACGCCGGTCCAGCATGTGGTGCTCGCGGCCATGGGCGACCGGCTGGGGTTTTTGAAGGGCGCTCTCGTCAACTATGTGGTGCGCAGCGTCAAGAAAATGGTGCCCGCCTTCGACCTGCCACAGGCGGTGCGGTTCAATGAGGCCATCGCCATGGGAGCGCGAGCCCCGATGCAAACGCCCGAGCTTGGCCCTGACGATGTGGCCGTTCTGCAGTACACCGGCGGCACCACCGGCGTCTCCAAAGGCGCCGTACTCCTGCACCGCAACATCATTGCCAACCTGTTGCAATCGGAAGCCTGGAATGCACCGGCCATGGCGGCCATTCCTGAGGGCGAGCAGCCCACCTATGTCTGTGCCCTGCCGCTCTATCACATCTTCGCCTTCACGGTGAACATGATGCTGGGCATGCGCTCGGGGGCCAAGAACATTCTGATTCCCAACCCACGCGACCTGCCTGCAGTGCTCAAGGAACTGGCCAAGCACCGGATCCACATGTTCCCAGCCGTCAGCACCCTGTTCAACGGCTTGGCCAACCACCCCGACTTCGGCAAGGTCGACTGGTCGCATCTGAAAGTCTCGCTAGGCGGGGGCATGGCGGTGCAAAGCGCAGTGGCCAAGCTCTGGCTGGAAAAAACCGGCTGCCCCATCTGTGAAGGCTACGGTCTGTCCGAGACTTCACCCTCGGCCAGCTGCAACCCGGTGACCAGCCGCAGCTTCAGCGGCACCATAGGCGTGCCTATTCCGAGCACCTGGTTCAAGCTGCTCGATGACGAGGGGCGCGAGGTTCCAATGGGCCAACCCGGGGAAATCGCCATCAAGGGCCCGCAGGTCATGGCCGGCTACTGGCAGCGCCCTGATGAAACCGCGCGCGTCATGACGGCTGACGGTTACTTCAGATCCGGTGACATCGGCATCGTCGATGAGCGCGGCTTCTTCAAGATCGTCGATCGCAAGAAAGACATGATTTTGGTCAGCGGCTTCAATGTCTACCCCAATGAAATCGAGGATGTGGTGGGGACGCTGCCTGGGGTACTTGAGGTGGCCTGTGTGGGCGTGCCCGATGACAAGCAGGGCGAGGCGGTCAAGCTGGTCATCGTCAAGAGAGATCCGAGCCTGACCGAAGAGCAAGTGCGCGAACACTGCCGCACCAATCTCACCGGTTACAAGCAACCCAAGGTGGTGGAATTCCGCAGCGATCTGCCCAAGACACCGGTGGGCAAAATTCTGCGGCGTGAGTTGCGCGACCAAAAAACATAATCCCGCCTCGTGCGGCGGGCCCTACTTTTTAGGAGCCGTGTCATGAGCCTGCATCGACGTCTGTTCCTGGCCGCTGGCGCCAGCGTGGCTGCACCGACCGTCTGGTCGCAGGCGGGTCACGCCCACCATAACGGTCACGCGGCCCCGGCCTCGCTGCCCGTGGCGCCGTCGTCGACCGAGCCCTACGCGCGGCTGCGCGACGGCCAGCCGCATCACCTCACGCCGGACCAGACGGCCCAGCGCTCCTTTCAAAGCCCGGCGCCCGCAGGTCCGCAAGGACGCTGGGTGAGGCGCGCATCCCTGCCAATTCCTCGCAGCGAGATGGCCTGGGCCACGGAATGGGCAGGCCGCATGCATGTGATCGGTGGCTACGGCGAAGGCCGGGTGGACAGGGGCTATCACCATGTCTATGAGCCACGCACCGACACCTGGTTCAATGCGGCCGCGCTGCCGCGCGGAGCCAACCATGTGGCAGTGGTCGCAGACAAAGGTCGCATCTACGCTTTTGGCGGCTTCATCGAGCAAAACCGCAATCCCGACAGCCACGCTTATGCCTATGACGTGGCCAGCAATCAGTGGAGCGCCATTGCGCCACTGCCCAGGCCCCGCGGCGCGGCCGCCGCGGTGGTGCTGGGCGGGCTGATCCATCTCATCGGGGGCGCAGGTGCGCCGACAGATGAGCGGGCCAGTGTGGGCTGGCATGAGGTCTACGACCCGCAGGCCGACCGCTGGAGCCGCCGCAAAGCCTTGCCCGGCGCGCGCGATCATGTCGGTTGCGTCGCCTGGCAGGGGCGCGTTCATGTGGTCGGTGGTCGCTTCAACACCTTCGAATACAACACCGACCTGCACCATGTCTATCTGCCTGAGCGCGACACCTGGGAGCTGAGAGCGCCGCTGCCGGTGGCCCGCTCGGGCCATGGTCTGGTGATCTACCGCGACAAACTGTTTGCCATGGGCGGTGCAGGCGGCATCATCAACCGCCCGGGCCAGCAAACCGTCTTCGGACAGATGGAAAGCTACGACGCGCAGAGCGACCGCTGGCAAGCCCATGCCCCCATGCCCACCCCACGTCACGCGGTCGCCGCGGTGACCGTGGGGGACTGGATCTATGTCGCAGGAGGCGGCGCGGTGCTCGGTGGCGGCGTGCAATCGGCCGTACACGAAGCCTTCACCCTGGAGGGCTGAAGACCCAGACCGGGCCACAAGGCGCGAGTTTGAACCGCAGTTGTACGAGCGCCGCCCTGTGGGAGCGCCGCCCCCGGCGCGATTGCGGCGCGAGCACTGGATAATGGCCCCATGCAAGCACGTTGGAAACCCAGCGTCACGGTGGCCGCGATCATCGAGCGACAGCAGCAGGGGCTCACCGAGTTTCTGCTGGTCGAAGAGATGACCCAGGAAGGTCTGCGACTGAACAACCCGGCCGGGCATCTGGACCCCGGCGAAAGCCCGATGGAGGCCTGCGCGCGCGAGGCCCTGGAAGAAACCGCTCACCTCTTCAAGCCCACCGCACTGGTCGGTGTTTATCTCTCGCGATTTGAGCGCGAGCGGCCGGGGCAGCCGCTGGAAGACATCACCTACCTTCGCTTTGCCTTCTGCGGCGAACTGGGACTGCTGCAGCCCGATCGAGCCCTGGACGAAGGCATTGTGCGGACGGTCTGGATGAGCCCCGAAGAAATCCGTGCCACACAGGCGCTCCATCGCAGCCCACTGGTGCTGCGCTGCATGGAAGACCATCTGGCTGGCCGGCGCTATGCGCTCGATCTGATCAGCACCGACCCCAGCGTTTACTCGGGCGGGACATCGGCCAACAGCTGAGCTTTGGTCCGTGCCGACTCGACCCACACAGACAGGATCGACCCGCCCGTCATTGCCCAAGGGCTGTGACCAGCGCTCAAGGCCGCGGCCGGAGCACCATGGCATCACGGCCGATCTCCAGATCGAAGTGCTTCAGAAAAGACTGCCCTAACAGCGCCTGCTCGGGCGGCAATCCAACCAGACCCACGGTGACGCTGGCCTGGTTGAAAGCCAAATGCCCTGCACGCACTGGCACGCCGCGCACCAGCTGCCCAGGCCTTTGCCCATTGGCCGTGTTCAAGGTGATGGGGCTTCCAGGGGGCAAGCCCGCCTTCTCGGCCAGCGCCTGGCTGATGCTGACATGGCTGGCCCCGGTGTCCACCAAGAACTTGACCGGCTGGCCATTGACCTCACCGACCACATGAAAGTGCCCATCACGCTGACGCGCAATGACCAACTCACCCGTGCTCAAGGCATAGGGTTGCAGCCTGGCCTGCTGGCGCTGCTCGAAATAGTCGAAGCCCAGATACAGGGCGCCAGCCACAAGCAACCACACGACCGCGATGGCCGAAGCACCGAGACGAGCGGTCCGCTCAGGAGAAGGGGTCGACATGCAGTGAGCCGGCAGCTAAGAAGAGGCGGCCTCGCGGGCAAGGCCTTATGGCACGCGAGCGCCTGTAGCTCAAGGGTACCCGGTCTTTGCACCGAGGGGCCATGAATCACCGGGATAATCCCCACATGACAGCAGAGAAAAAAATGCGTGTCGTGGTGGGCCTCAGCGGCGGGGTGGATTCGGCGGTCAGCGCCTATCTGCTCAAGAAGGCCGGCCATGAGGTGGTCGGCATCTTCATGAAGAACTGGGAAGATGACGACGACAGCGAGTATTGCTCGTCCAACATCGACTTCGTGGACGCCGCTGCGGTGGCCGACGTGATCGGCATCGAGATCGAGCATGTCAACTTTGCGGCCGACTACAAGGACCGGGTGTTTGCCGAGTTCCTGCGGGAATACCAGGCCGGCCGCACGCCCAACCCCGACATCCTCTGCAATGCCGAGATCAAGTTCAAGGCCTTCCTCGACCATGCCCTGCGTCTGGGCGCCGAGAAAATCGCCACCGGGCATTACGCACGGGTGCGTCAGAGCAAATCGGGTCTTTTTGAACTGCTCAAAGGGCTAGACCCGTCGAAGGACCAGAGCTACTTTCTGCACCGGCTGCATCAGGCGCAACTGGCCAAGACGCTGTTCCCGGTGGGCGAGCTGCACAAGAGCGAGGTGCGGCGCATCGCCGATGAAATTGGCCTGCCCAATGCGCGCAAGAAAGACTCTACCGGCATCTGCTTCATTGGCGAGCGACCGTTCCGCGAGTTTCTTAACCGCTATATTGCCAAGGCCCCGGGGCCGATCAAGAGCGACAACGGCCGCGTCATCGGCGAGCATGTAGGCCTGAGCTTCTACACCCTGGGCCAGCGCCAGGGGCTGGGCATCGGCGGCGTCAAGGCCAAGGGCGCGCAGCTCAAGGCCCTGCAAGCGCAAGGGCTGCGCGGCGCGGGGGAACATGCGCCCTGGTTTGTGGCGCACAAGGATGTGGCCCACAACACCCTGTGGGTGGTGCAGGGGCATGACCACCCTTGGCTGCTCTCGCATCGACTCAAAGCGCAGGACTGCAGCTGGGTTTCAGGACACGCCCCGGCGACCGGCCTCTTGGCCGCCAAAACCCGCTACCGCCAAAGCGATGCCGCCTGCACCGTGCTCAGCGCCGATGCGCAGCACTGCGAGCTGAGCTTTGCGCAGGCCCAGTGGGCGGTGACGCCGGGTCAGTCAGCGGTGCTTTACCAAGGCGAGGTGTGCCTGGGCGGGGGGGTGATTGAGGGATGTGATGCGCCCGTCTGAGCCTTGAAGGTCCCCCTTTGAGCCGGGGCCCTATCGCCGCGAGGGCGCGGCTCCTACCAACACCCATCGCCGCAGGGCGCGGCTCCGACGGGGTCACAGCCTCTGGCACCAGGGGCGGGGAGCGCCGCCCTCGGCGCGATGAACCGAAAAACACTCCCTTCTTCAGAAGGGAATATCGTCGTCCATGTCACCAAAACCACTGTCGCTCTTGGCGGCCGCCGGTGCAGCGGCCCCCTGACGCGAAGCCTGGGCTGGCCGGCTGTAACCGCCGCCGCCGCCCTCTTCAGAGCCTCCAGGCCCGCCCATGCCTTCGCGACGGCCGAGCATCTGCATCTGGTCGACCCGGATCTCGGTGGTGTATTTTTCTTGGCCTTGCGCGTCGGTCCACTTGCGGGTGCGCAGGCTGCCTTCCACGTAAATCTGTGAGCCCTTGCGCAGATATTCGGCGGCAATTTCAGCCAAACGGCCATTGAAGACCGCACGGTGCCACTCGGTGGCCTCTTTGGGCTCTCCGGTCTGCTTGTCTTTCCAGCGGTCGGTGGTGGCGATCGTGACGTTGGCGACCCGGTCGCCATTGGGGAAGGTGCGCACTTCCGGGTCGCGCCCCAGGTTTCCGACGATGATGACTTTGTTGACCGATGCCATGGTGTATCTCCTGTAGCTTCAAGTTTAGCGGGCCGCGCCGGTTTCCACCGCGTTCGTCGCATCGCGCACCGGCTCATGCAAGGACGGCGCACGCATGGGCCAGGCCACGAGCAGCCACAGCATCATGAGGACGGCGCAGGCGACGAACAGGCCCTGCAAGCCCTGGGTGCGCAAGAGCCATCCTCCCAGAGCGCCGCCCAAAAAGAAACCCAGCGACTGCAAAGTATTAAAAACACCCAGCGCCGTCCCGCGCATCTGGGCAGGAGCCAGCCGGGAGGCCATGCTGGGCTGACACGATTCAAGGATGTTGAAGCCGCAAAAAAAGGCAAACAGCAACCAGGCCAAAAGGGTCAGGCTGGGGGTCTGCCCAGCCGTCCAGAGAAAAGCCAGCTGAACCACAGCGATCAAAGCGACCGAGCCCAGGAAGACCGCTCGCAAATAGCCCCGCCGTTCCAGCGGATAGAGCGTCATGCGCAGCACAAAGAAAGAGGCCAGCACAGTGGGCAGGTAGACCTGCCAATGCAAATCCTTGAGCAGACCCGCCTGCACCAACAGGCCCGGAACCGCCACCCACATGGCCAACTGCACCGCGTGCAAAATGAAAACGCCCAGATTGAGCCGCATCAGCGGCGCATCGGCGAGCACCTGCGACAAGCCGGCGGCATGCCTCGCCGTAGGCCGCGGAGCCTCGGGCGGCGTAAATTTAAGCACCACCACAATGCCCAGCAAGGCCATCACAGCCGTCAGTGCAAACAGGCCGCTCAGACCAATGAACTGGTTGAGCCAGGGCGCAGCCATCAGAGAAAAGGCAAACACTGCCCCGATGCTCACGCCCACCAACGTCATGGCCTTGGTACGCACCACATCGCGGGTCTGGTCGGCCAACAGCGCCGTCACCGCCGCCGACACCGCGCCAGCCCCCTGCACCGCGCGCCCCAAAGTCAGACCCGCCAGGGAAGTGGCCGCCATAGCCATCGCGCTGCCCAGAGCAAACACCAGCAAGCCGGCCACGATGACCCGCTTGCGGCCCCAACGGTCGCTGGCCATGCCCAAGGGAAGCTGCAGCAAGGCTTGGGTGAGGCCATAAATGCCCATGGCAAGGCCCACACGCGCCGGATCATCACCACCAGGGAAACGGGCCGCCTCCAGGGCAAAAACCGGCAGCACCAAAAACAAGCCCAACATCCGCATGCCGAACACCGACGACAGCGACAAGGCCGAGCGCAACTCCAGCGGCGTCATGCGCGAAGGGTCGGCCATCGAAGCGGTGGGGAAGGACACAGGAGGAGCGGGCAATCAAAGAGTGCATTGTCTTCGATTGCCCAAAGCGCGCCGGACTTCGTATCGCCGCGAGGATGCGGCTCCGACTGCCCTCTTCTGATGGCCCGTTGGCGCTTATGAGAGCCTGCCTTCGTGAGGGCGCCGCCCCCGGCGCGACAGGGGCCTTGGATCAGCGCGCCACGACGCGGATCATCTCCAGGCACTTGTTGGAGTAGCCCCACTCATTGTCGTACCAGGCCACTACCTTGATGAAGGTGCCGTCCAGCGCAATGCCGGCATCGGCGTCAAACACCGAGGTGCAGGTCTCGCCGACGAAGTCGGTGGCCACCACCTTGTCTTCGGTGTAGCCCAGCACACCCTTGAGCGCGCCGTGAGCCTGGGCCTTCATCTCAGCGCAGATCTCGGCGTAGGTGGCGGCACTGTTGAGCTCGACCGTCAGGTCAACCACCGACACATCGGAGGTGGGCACGCGGAAGGACATGCCGGTGAGCTTTTTGTTGAGCTCGGGAATTACCACCCCCACCGCCTTGGCCGCGCCAGTGCTTGAGGGGATGATGTTCTCCAGAATGCCGCGGCCGCCGCGCCAGTCTTTGTTCGACGGACCGTCGACCGTCTTCTGTGTGGCTGTGGCCGCATGCACCGTGGTCATCAGTCCGCGCTTGATGCCCCACTTGTCATTGAGCACCTTGGCCACCGGGGCCAGGCAATTGGTGGTGCAGGAAGCGTTGGAGATGATGTCCTGGCCGGCATAGGTCTTGTGGTTGACGCCAAAAACGAACATCGGCGTGTCGTCCTTGGACGGGGCCGACATCACCACCTTCTTGGCACCGGCGGCCAGGTGCTTGGCTGCGCTGGCCTTGTCCAGGAACAACCCGGTGGACTCGAGCACGATATCGGCGCCGATCTCGTTCCACTTGAGGCTGGCCGGATCACGCTCTTGCGTCAGGCGAATTTTCTTGCCGCCGACGATCAGGGTATTGCCCTCCACCCCGATCTCGCCCTTAAAGCGGCCGTGCACCGAGTCGTAGCGCAGCATGTAGGCCAGATAGTCAGGCTCAAGCAAGTCGTTGATGCCGACCACTTCAATATCGGGAAAGTTCTGCACCGCGGCGCGCAAGACATTGCGGCCGATGCGGCCGAAGCCGTTGATGCCGATCTTGACTGTCATGAATTACTCCTGAATTGGGATGAGGTTTAAAAAGAAATAGCCGGGGGTTGCCTAGCGATATCGCTGCGAGGGCACGGTCCCTACAAGGCCCGGGCACCGGGGGCGTGGGAGCACCGCCCCGGCGCGATCAAAGGGGGTCATGCACGGCCCCACTTACTTGCCCAGTACCGCGCGCACCGTATCGGCCACGTTCTCGGGCGTAAAGCCGAAGTGCTTGAACAGCACCGGCGCCGGCGCAGATTCACCATAGGTGTCAAGGCCAACCACCGCCGCGCAGCCGTACTTCCACCACAGAGCCGTCGAGCCCATCTCGACCGCGATGCGCGGCAAGCCAGCGGGCAGCACCTCTTGCTTGTACGCAGGAGATTGCCGGTCAAAGGTGGTGGTACTGGGCATGGACACCACACGCACTGCAATCTGCCGATCGGCCAACTGCTTTTGCGCATGCAGGGCCAGCTGAACCTCGGAGCCGGTGGCGATGATCACTGCCTGCGGCTTGCGATGCAGGCCCACTTCACTGGGCTCAGCCAGCACATAGGCGCCGCGGGTAATCAGGTCGGCGTCTTGCTTGGGTGCATACGGCAGATTCTGCCGCGACAAGAGCAGTGCCGTCGGGCCCTGCCGGTTGGCCAGCGCCACCGACCAGGCCACGGCGGTCTCGGTGGTATCGGCCGGACGCCAGACGTCCAGATTGGGGATCAACCTCAAGCTGGCCGCATGCTCGACCGCCTGATGGGTGGGGCCGTCCTCGCCCAGACCGATGGAGTCGTGGGTGAAGACATGCACCACGCGCAGCTTCATCAGGGCGGCCATGCGGACGGCGTTGCGGCTGTAATCGCTGAAGGTGAGGAAGGTGCCGCCGTAAGGGATGTAGCCGCCGTGCAGGGCCAGGCCGTTCATGATGGCGGCCATGCCGAATTCACGCACGCCGTAGTTGATGTGGCGGCCGCCTTGTCCAGCCTCATTGCACACCACAGCGCCGGCGGCATCAAAGCGCAGAGCCGGCGTGGCCTTGGTGTTGGTGAGGTTGGAGCCGGTGAGGTCGGCCGAGCCGCCAAGCATCTCGGGCAAGGCTGCCGTAAAGAATTCGAGCGCCTGCTGGCTGGCCTTGCGACTGGCGACGGTTTCGGCCTTCTCGTGCGCGCTGCGCACCGCAGCCACCGCCACATCGGCAAAGGCCTTGGGTAATTCGCCGGCCATGCGGCGTTTGAGCTCGGCCGCCAGCTCCGGGTAGGCGGCCCCATAAGCCGCAAATCGCCCGTTCCACTGGGCCTGTTGCTGGGCGCCGGCCTTGCGGGCATCCCACTGGGCGTAAACCTCTTGGGGAATGACAAAGGGCGGGTGCGTCCAGCCCAGGGCGGTGCGGGTGAGGGCAATTTCGTCGGTCCCCAGCGGCTCTCCGTGGGCCTTGGCGGTGTTGGCACGGTTGGGCGAACCCTTGCCAATCGAGGTCTTGCAAATGATAAGAGTGGGCTTGCTCTGGCTTTTCTTGGCCTGCGCAATGGCCGCGTCCACTGCATCCACATCATGGCCATCGACAGGGCCGATCACCTGCCAGCCATAGGCCGCAAAGCGCTGGGCGGTGTTGTCAATGAACCAGGGCTGGACCTGTCCGTCAATCGAGATGCCGTTGTCGTCATACAAGGCAATGAGCTTGCCCAGCTTCCAGGCGCCGGCCAGCGCACAGGCCTCGTGCGAGATGCCCTCCATCAGGCAGCCATCGCCCAGAAACACATAGGTGTGATGGTCGACGATGGCGTGGCCAGGCCGATTGAATTCACTGGCCAGGAGTTTTTCAGCCAGAGCCATGCCCACCGCATTGGTGATGCCCTGCCCCAGCGGGCCGGTGGTGGTTTCCACCCCGGGGGTAATGCCGTATTCCGGATGGCCTGCAGTTTTGCTGTGCAGCTGACGGAAGTTGCGCAACTCCTGCATCGGCAGGTCATAGCCGGTCAGGTGCAGCAAGGCATAGATGAGCATGGAGCCGTGACCGTTGGACAGCACAAAGCGGTCGCGGTCGGGCCAGTGTGGGTCGGCGGGGTTGTGACGCAAATGCCGACCCCACAGGGCGACTGCCATATCGGCCATACCCATGGGTGCCCCCGGATGTCCCGAGTTGGCTTGCTGAACAGCATCCATGGCCAGGGCACGGATGGCATGGCCCATGATTGAAGAGTTAGCCATATCGATGGGCTCCGATGTCGCGTGAGAAATAAACCCACGATTTTACCGACCCCGTCACCCCGCCTGAACGCTGTCCCGCCCAGCCCTCAGACGGCATGCGCCACGTCGGCGGGCAGCTCACCCAAGAACAGGCGGCCTCAGTGGGCCCGCCCCGCCAACCTCCTCTGCGCGATCCGTGGTCCAATCCGCCCCATGTGCTTTCCCCAAGCCGCCCTCCAAGATCAGTGGCTGCGTCATTGGCCGTCGATCGGGTCTACACAAATCGCATGAGCCCAACGGCCGCCGCCCAGGCCATGATCCTGGCCGCCGGTCGCGGTCAGCGCATGCGACCCCTGACCGATCACACGCCCAAGCCTTTGCTGCAGGTGCATGGCCAGGCCCTGATCGACTGGCACGTGCGGGCACTGGTACGCGGCGGCTTCAAGCATCTGCTGGTCAACACCGCCTGGCTAGGCGAACAAATTGCGCCCCATCTGGACCGCTTGGCCGGTGAACTTGAATGCCAGATTGGTTATTCCCACGAGGGACGGGACTTTGGCGATGCGCTGGAGACCGCCGGCGCAATCGCGCGTGCGCTGCCGCGACTGGCCGATATCTTCTGGGTGGTGGCGGGCGATGTCTTCATTCCAGACTTCAAATTCGAGGCGGCCCACCTCAACCGGCTTGCGCGCGGCGAGCACCTGGCCCACCTCTGGCTGGTACCCAACCCGGCGCACAATCCAAGCGGCGATTTTGGTCTGGCCGATGGACGGGCGCTCAATCTGCCGGCAGGCGACCCGGGCAGACGCTACACCTTCAGCACGATCGGCCTGTATCGCCGCGAGTTTTTTGCCGACTTGCCCTCTGGCAACCCCCATGGCCTGAGGATTGCCCTAGCCCCTCTACTGCGCCGCGCCATGGACAATGGTCAGGTAGGGGCTGAATGTCTGATGGGGGCATGGACCGACGTCGGCACCCCCGAACGACTCGATGAACTTAACCGCAGCCCCTGCTGAGTACCTGTCCAGCCCCCGACGTTAAGGATATTCCAATGAGTACCCAAGGAAACCGCCCGATGGCCCCAGCGGGTCCCTATGCGCGCCGCCGCGCCGCATTGGCCCGCGCCCTGCGTAAGGCGGGTGGGGGTGTCGCCCTGCTGCCAACGGCGCCCGAGGTCTCCCGAAACCGAGACAGTCACTATCCTTATCGCCACGACAGCTACTTCTACTACCTGACCGGTTTTGACGAACCTGAGTCCTGGCTGATCGTCGACTCCACTGGGCACACCACCCTGCTATGCAGGCCTCGAAATCTGGAGCGAGAAATTTGGGATGGCATCCGCCTGGGACCCAAAGCAGCGCCAGGCGCCTTGGGCGTTGACGTGGCGCACAGCGTCGAAAAGCTCGACGAACTGATGCCCAGACTCCTGGCCAACCAGCCCGCGATTTGGTTTCCCTTTGCTACTCATGCCGGTCTGCAAACGCAGGTCGATGGCTGGCTGAGCAAGCTGCGCGCACGGGTGCGGCTGGGGGTGGAGTGCCCGGGCAGTCAGCACGATCTGTGCAAGCTGCTCGATGAGATGCGACTGATCAAGGACCGGCACGAAATTGGCATCATGCGACGGGCCGGAAAAATTGCTGCGCAAGCGCATGTGCGTGCGATGCAGACTTCGGCCGCCATGCTGCGCGCCGGAATGGACGCGCGCGAATATCACCTGGATGCAGAACTGCTGCACGAGTTTCGCCGCCATGGCTCGCAGTTTCCAGCCTACACCAGCATCGTGGCGGCCGGCGCCAATGCCTGCGTGCTGCACTACCGCGCCGGCGCCGCCCGACTCAAGGCAGGTGAGTTGTGCCTGATCGATGCGGGCTGCGAGCTCGACGGCTACGCCAGCGACATCACCCGCACCTTTCCAGCCGATGGGCGCTTCACGCCGGCTCAGCGCCAGCTCTACGACCTTGTGCTGGCCGCACAGGAGGCCGCCGTTGCCGCCACCCGTCCAGGCCGGCGCTTTCTGGATCCGCACCATGCCGCGGTGCGAGTGCTGGCGCAGGGCATGCTCGACGTGGGGCTGCTGAACAAGAAGAGGCACGGTCGGGTTGACGATGTCATCGAATCGGGCGCCTACCGACAGTTCTATATGCACCGCACCGGCCACTGGCTGGGCATGGACGTGCATGACTGCGGCGATTACACGGAACCGGGCGCCCGCCCCCGGCAAGAGATCGATGCCACTGGTGAGCACGTCATGCGACGCCCCGGCCGCATCCTCAGGCCCGGCATGGTGCTCACAATTGAGCCGGGCCTTCATGTGCGTCCGGCCAAGGACGTGCCGCGCGAATTTTGGAATATCGGCATCCGCATCGAGGACGATGCACTGGTCACGGCCGGGGGGTGCGAGCTGCTGACACGCCAGGTGCCCGTACAGGCAGTCGAGATCGAGGCGCTGATGCGCGCTCAATGAATATTGATCCGGAGCACTTGTCTTGAACCGCACCATGGCCTGGCACGAGAAAACCGCCTTTGAAGTCGCACAAGCCCTGCAAACCCGCCGCTTGAGCGCCGAGCACTATGTGGCCGCCTGCTTTGAGCAGATCGATGCGCGTGAACCCGAGGTGCGCGCCTTTGCCTATCTCCATCGCGAAGGTGCTTTGCAGCGCGCGCGCGAGCTGGACCGTCAGGCCATCCAGGGCGGCATGCATGGCCTGACGATAGGCATCAAGGATGTATTCGACACCTTTGACATGCCCACTGAGGGCGGCTCGCGCGCCTTTGCGGGCTATCAACCCATTCAGGATGCGGCGGTGCTGGCCACGCTGCGACGGGCCGGCGCGGTGATGCTGGGCAAGACCGTGACGACCGAGTTGGCCACCTTCCCCACCAACGGCACCCGCAATCCACTCAATATCGAGCACACGCCTGGCGGCTCGTCTTCGGGCTCGGCCGCCGCGGTGGCCGCGCAGATGGTGAGCTTTGCCACCGGTACCCAAACCATGGGGTCAACGGTACGGCCCTGCGGCTATTGCGGCGTGACCGGCTACAAGCCTAGCTACAACCTCATGCCCCGGCGCGGGGTCTGGCCCAATGCGGACTCCTGCGATACCGTCGGTCTGGTGGCGCGCGACGTCCGCGACGTAGCCTTTTTTGCAGCAGAAATGGCGCGTTATCCGGGTCTGCGCCTGCCTGAAGAACACGCCACGCTTGCGCGTGCGCCGACCATCGGGCTTTGTCGCACCTGGGAGTGGGACCGTACCGATGAGGCCATGCGCACAGCCTTTGAGGACAGCGGCCGCGCACTGAGCGCGGCCGGGGCGCGTGTGCGCGAGATCGTGCTGCCTGAGGCCTTCAAGGGCATGCTGGCGGCACACACCACCGTGGTGCATTTCGAAATGAGCCGGGGATTTGCCGATGTACTGGAGCGGCAGGCCGATCTGATCCGGCCGGCCTTGCTCGAGCGGACCCGCAAGGGCCTGGAGGTTAGCGGAGAGCAATACCAGCAAGCCCAGACCCTGGCACGTCAATGCCGGCAGATGTTCCCGGACGTCCTGGGCGACTGCGACGTGTTGCTGGCCCCGGCGGCCACCGGTGAAGCGCCACGGGGGCAGGACTATTCCGGTGACACCTCCATGAACCAGGTCTGGACCCTGATGCACGGGCCGGCGATTTCAGTCACCGGAGGCTATGGCCCGGCCGGATTACCCCTGGCCTTGCAGGTCGTGGGCCGCATCGACGATGATGCCCGCACCTTGCTGGCCGCGCACTGGGTGCATACGCGACTCAAGGCGCACCATGCGCACACGCGGTCCTGATGGCCCATGATTTGCAAGCCTGAACGTTACCCTTGTTTCTTTGAAGGAAAACACCATGAAACTGCACCGTCGTGAAGCACTGCTGGGGCTGGGAGCCCTGATGAGCCTGCCCTCAAGCTGGGCACAAACCTATCCCAGCCAGGCCATCAAGCTGATCATGCCGTTCAGCCCGGGCACCTCATCGGAGAATGCGCTGCGAGTGGTGCTGGATCGACTCAGTGAGAGCCTCAAGCAGCCGATCCTGATCGACAACCGCCCCGGCGCGGGCTCCACCCTGGGCACGGAACAGGCAGCCCGCGCACCCGCCGATGGGCACACATGGGTGGCCACCTCCACCGCGTCACTTGCCCCCGGCTCCTTGCTCTACAGCAAGCTGGGCTATGACCCCTTGAAGGAT
>JBEIHE010000045.1:0-21666 GCA_040381515.1 Polaromonas sp. | reverse complement strand
TATCGTGGAGAAGCTGCGCTACAGCGATGCGGATGCAATCGTGCTGTCGGCCTGCGTGCAGATGCCCTCTCTGGCGGCCATCGGGCACGTGGAGGCGCTGACCGGCAAACCGGTAGTGACCGCAGCAGTGGCCACCACCTATGCGATGCTCAAAGCCCTCAAGCTCGAGCCGGTGGTGCCCGGTGCCGGCGCCCTGCTCTCGGGCGCCTATGCCTGAGGCCCTGGCCCTATGAACTCCACCTTTGTCAACGGCCGCAACATCGCCGCCAACGGCATCCGCCAGCATGTGTTGCGCTACGGCGGACCGGGCGGCGGCCGGGATCAACGCGACACCCTGCTGTTGGTGCCGGGTATCACCAGTCCCGCCATCACCTGGGGCTATGTAGGCGAACGCCTCGGCCGTCACTTCGACACCTATGTGCTCGATGTGCGCGGGCGCGGCTTGTCCTCGGCTGGCGACGATCTCGATTACTCGCTGCAGGCCCAGATTCACGACGTCACGGCTCTGGTGCAGGCCCTCGGTTTGCGTCGCTACGCGCTGATCGGTCACTCGATGGGCGGGCGCATTGTGGCGGGTGCGGCGGCCACCGAACCGGCCGGGCTGAGCCGAGTGGTGATCATTGATCCGCCGGTATCCGGGCCGGGACGCAGGCTCTATCCCTCGCAATATCCCTGGTACGGCGACTCCATCGCGGCGGCCACCCTCGGCTGCGACCGCGAGACCATGCGGCGCTTTTGCCCCACCTGGACCGACGAACAGTTGGACCTGCGCGCCGAATGGCTGCATACCTGCAACCCACTGGCCATACGCACCTCCTTCGATGGCTTTCACACCGATGACTTCCATCGCTTCCTGCCTCTGATCCGGGTCCCGGCCCTGCTCATGACCGCTGAGCGCGGGGATGTGGTGCGCGATGAGGATGTGCAGGAAATTCAATCCCTGCTACCCGGTGTCCTTCACCGCCGCGTGCCGAGCGCAGGCCACATGATTCCCTGGGACAACGAAGAAGGCTTTTATGCCGCCTTCGGTGATTTTCTTGGACACGCCATCTGAAACAGGAGAGCCCCGATGCCCGTCAGCGACCATCAACTCACCCAGGCCTGGCAGGAAGTCCTGCGACTGTCCAAGCTGCAAAGCGGACAGAGCGTCACGATCCTGACCGGCGCCGCGACCCATCCACAGACCCTGCGTGCCGCCACCTTTGCCGCGCAAGCGGCAGGGGCCATCGTCAGCCGGGTTGACCTGCCTCCGATCAATGCCGACAAGGCACTGAGCCGCGACGCGCTGTCCTACCTGGGCGAAACACCGCTGACCGGCAATCCGGCGGCCATTGCGGCCCTGAAAGCCAGCGACTTGGTCATTGACCTGATGACCCTGCTGTTCTCGCCCGAGCAGATCGACATTCTGGAGTCGGGCACCAAGATTCTGCTGGCAGTCGAGCCTCCGGAAATTTTGGTGCGCACCGTACCTACCGAGGCCGACCGGGCCCGGGTGCTGGCTGCCTCCGAAAAACTCAAAAAAGCCAAGACCATGCGGGTGGTGTCGGCCGCAGGCACCGACGTGACCTTCGATCTGGGCGAATTTCCAACCATCTGCGAGTACGGCTATGTGGACGAGCCAGGTCGCTGGGACCACTGGCCCAGTGGCTTCCTGTTTACCTTTGCCAATGAAGGCGGCAGCAACGGCACCATCGTCATCGACACCGGCGACATCGTGCTGCCACAAAAGAGCTACACCACCGGCCCGATCAAGCTGAGCATAGACAAAGGCTATGCCCGCAAAATCGAAGGCGGCATCGACGCGCAATTGCTGGCCGAGTACATGGCCACCTTCAAAGATCCGGAGGCCTACGCCATCTCGCACATCGGCTGGGGCCTGCAGCCGCGCTGCCACTGGTCGACCCTGGCCATGTACGACAAAGAGCAAACCATTGCCATGGATGCGCGCGCCTTTGAAGGCAACTTTCTGTTCTCCCTGGGTCCGAACAACGAAGCCGGTGGCAAGCGCACGACCGCTTGCCACATCGACATTCCGCTGCGTCACTGCACCGTGATGCTCGATGGCGAGGTGGTGGTGGACAAGGGCAAGGTCATGGATCAAGGATCAAAAGCATGAGCGAAGTCGAGGTCTATGCCCGCCAGGGCTTCGGTGCGGCCATGGCGCCCAAAGCACCCTTTGGTCTGCTCATCGTCGACTTCGTCAACGGCTTTGCCGACCCGGCGCAGTTCGGCGGTGGCAATATCCCGGCCGCGATCGAGCGAACCCGCACGCTGCTGGCCACCGCCCGCGCGAGGAAATGGCCGGTGGCGCATAGCCGCATCGTCTACCAGGACGACGACGCAGATGACAACATCTTCTCTCTGAAGGTGCCCACCATGATCACGCTCAAGGAGGACCTCCTCTCCAGCCAGATCGTCGATGTGCTCCAGCCGGTGCCTGGCGAGTTGGTGGTGCGCAAGAACGTGCCCTCGGCCTTCTTCGGCACCACACTGGCCCCCTGGCTGACCCAGCGCGGCGTTCAGACCTTGCTGGTAGCCGGAGCCGTCACCAGCGGCTGCGTGCGCGCCAGCGTGGTCGATGCGATGTGTTGGGGCTTTCGGCCATTGGTGGTCACCGACTGCGTAGGTGACCGGGCGATCGGACCGCACGAGGCCAATCTTTTCGACATGGGACAAAAGTACGCGATCCTGATGGACCGCGACAGCGCACTGCAGGCCTGCGCCTGAACCGACGACCTACAGCGAGGTGCGTGCCGGTGCGCGCGAGTACTCGTTATTGGCCTCCACCAGAATACCCAGCAGCTTGAGGAAGGTCTGCTGATCACGCTGTGACAAAGGCGCCAGCAGGCGCTGCTGCGCCGAATGCATATTGGCGTGTAATTGCTTGATCACCCGAAAACCTTCTTCGGTGATCAGCGATTGACGCGAGCGCTTATCGGCCGGATGCGGCCTGCGCTCAATCAGATTCTTTTCTTCCAGACGCTTGAGCACATCGGCCGTGGTCGTTCGGTCCAGACCCAGTTCGGTGCCAATTTCGGTCTGATCCAGTCCGGGCTTGAGCGAGAGGGCCGTGAGAATGCCAAATTGAACCGGGGTGATGTTGTGCTCCTTGCACTCCTCGGAAAAGATGGCGTAGTGAATCTGATTGAGCCGCCGAATCAAGAAGCCAGGACGCGACCAGAGCACCTGGCGAATCGGATCAAAGTTATCGAGCGCAGAACCGATCGGCGAGTTCATGGACTCCCCGGCAGTCGACTTTCTCATCAATGGATTCCTGAGAAGTGCACAGAGGTCAACAAGGTCTGCGCGAGCATTGATTTTACCCGCTTGAATGCGCCGATCCCCAGGGGCTCCTCCATGAAACCCGGCACCCGTGCCAGCCGAAGGCTGGCGGCCAATAAGGTGATCAAGTGGCCCGGATGCGGTCTCTCGAAAAAGTTTTCGAAGAGGGGCAGACCTTCAAAAGTTTGAGGTCTACCCCCCTTCCTGCACCATCCCAAGAAGCGATGCCAGGCCGCACGCCCGCACCGCAACAAAGTTGGGGTCAGATCGACAAGGCTCCATGCGCAGGCTGTGAGCGCCCCCGGTCAAAGCGATCGAGGTTCATCACATGGGTCCATGCGGCGGCGAAGTCCTTGACGAACTTGCCGGCGTTGTCGTCCTGGGCATAAAGCTCGGCGATCGCACGCAGCTGCGAGTTCGAGCCAAAGACCAGGTCCACCCTTGTGGCCGTCCACCTCAGGGACCCGGTTTTGCGATCTCGGCCTTCGAAGCGGTTCTCATCGGTGGGCTTCCAGGTGGTCGACATGTCGAGAAGATGGACAAAAAAGTCATTCGTCAGCTGGCCTTCCCGCTGGGTCAGCACGCCGTGGGGACTCCCCCCATGGTTGGCGCCCAATACGCGCAAGCCGCCCACCAGCACGGTCATCTGAGGCGCAGACAAGCCGAGCAATTGCGCCTTGTCCACCAGCATTTCCTCAGGCGATACCTTGAAGGACTGCTGGCAGTAGTTGCGAAAACCATCGGCCACAGGCTCCAGCACAGCAAAAGACTGCGCATCGGTCTGCTCAGCCGTGGCATCGGTGCGGCCCGGTGTAAAGGGCAGTTCAAGGGCATGACCAGCGGCCTGGGCCGCCGCTTCCACCCCAGCGTTCCCAGCCAGGACGATCAGGTCGGCCAGCGAAACTCTCTTGCCGTCCATCGCATTGACATTGAACCGCGTCTGGATGTCTTCGAGCACCGCCAGAACTTTGGCCAACTGCGCGGGCTGGTTCACCTCCCAGTCTTTCTGCGGGGCCAAGCGGATGCGGGCACCGTTGGCGCCTCCCCTGCGGTCACTGCCGCGGAACGTGCTTGCACTGGCCCAGGCGGTGCGGACCAGTTCGCTTACCGAAAGCCCTGAGGCCAGCACCTGCACTTTGAGCGTCTTCGCATCGACCGCATCGATCAAGGGGTGGCTCACCGCAGGCAGGGGGTCTTGCCAGATGAGGTCTTCTGCCGGCACTTCGGGTCCAAGATACAGACACTTGGGACCCATGTCCCGGTGCGTGAGCTTGAACCAGGCTCGGGCGAAGGCATCGGCAAACTGCTCAGGGTTGTCGTAAAAGCGCCGCGCAATTTTTTCGTAGGCCGGATCCAAGCGCAGCGCCAGGTCGGCCGTGGTCATGTGCGGCGGGTGCTTGCGACTTGGGTCATGCGCATCCGGAATCAGGTCCTCGGCTTCCACGTTCTTCGCACGCCACTGGATTGCACCTGCCGGGCTCTTGACCTGCTCCCACTCGTATTTAAAAAGCATCTTGAGGTAGCCCATGTCCCATCGGGTGGGGTTGGGTTTCCAGGCACCTTCAAAACCACTGGTGGTGGTGTCAGCACCCTTGCCGCTGCCATGCCGATTGGCCCAACCGAAACCCATCTGCTCCATCGGGGCGCCCTCGGGCTCAGGTCCGACCAAAGAAGGATCGCCCGCACCGTGCATCTTGCCAAAGGTGTGGCCGCCTGCGATCAAGGCCACGGTTTCCTCATCGTTCATCGCCATGCGGGCAAAGGTCTCGCGCACATCGCGGGCCGAGGCCAGAGGATCGGGCTTGCCGTCCGGTCCTTGCGGGTTGACGTAGATCAGGCCCATCTGCACGGCCGCGAGCGGGCTCTGGAGCTGCCGATCGCCGCTGTAGCGACTGTCCGGCTTGTCGCTGGTGGCCAGCCACTGCTTTTCGGCCCCCCAATAAATGTCCTCCTCTGGCGCCCAGATGTCCACGCGTCCCCCCCCGAAACCAAAGGTCTTGAACCCCATCGTCTCCATGGCCACGTTGCCCGCAAGAATGAAGAGATCGGCCCAGGAGATGGCATTGCCGTACTTGCGCTTGATCGGCCAGAGCAATCGGCGGGCCTTATCCAGATTGCCGTTGTCAGGCCAACTGTTGAGCGGCGCAAAGCGTTGGTTGCCCGTATTGGCACCGCCTCGCCCATCGGCGATGCGATAGGTTCCTGCGGCGTGCCAGGCCATGCGGATCATCAGCCCCCCGTAATGGCCCCAATCGGCAGGCCACCATTCCTGGCTGTCGGTCATGAGGGCCGCAAGGTCTTTCTTGAGTGCCGAGTAGTCCAGCTTCTTGAAGGCCTGGGCATGGTCAAAGTCAGGGTCCGTCGGATTGGAGGCCGGCGAATGCTGATGCAAGATGGCCAGATTGAGTTGCTGGGGCCACCATTGGGCGTTCGACTGCGCGCCCTGCTGCGCGCGCGCGCCACCGGCAGCGTGAAAGGGACATTTTGAGAGGGCGGTCGTCGTACTCATGGGATCCTTCCTTTTCCAAAAAAGCGTGAGGGTTGGCTGGGAGCACGGGTATATTGAACCCAACTATTGAATATTTCCAAGTGATTGTTTTTATCTATTCAATAGCGAGCGCCAATCAAAATCGCCGACGTCCCGCGCCAGCCAGCAGTGGAAGCCCTGAGTCCCGCAGCAGCCCGACGGTCAAGCGCTCAAGTTGCTGTCGGTGCAGACCAGCAAAACGCGCCCCCTGCGCGCGATGGGCAGTAGAGCCGAGATCAAGTGCGCACAAAAGAGGCGATTGGCCTGCGGGGTGTGGCCGGTACCGGCTTGCCCGTATGGCCCAAGCGACAAAACATCTGCAGCGTCTCTTCGTCCACAGAGGTGGGGGCCGAACGGCCAAGCAAAAGTTGATGCGCCTGAGCGTAGTACGAGGCCATCTCGGGAAACTCCTGCAAGGCCTGGCTCATGGGGTGAACCCCAAGGCCGAGCTCGGTCGCCTTCAGTTGCAGTCGCACATAGGCCCGCCCGCAAAGAATCTGATCTGTACGCCGATTCTTTGCGCTTAGCCACACGAACCCCATCGATGTGCGACTCAGTCCCTCAAAACGGCTCATCATGGCCTTGTAGGCCGAGCTGCCTTGCGCAGGCGGCGCACTGCGATCGAACTGGCCCAGGGCATGGAGGGCTCGCACCGTCCAATCGTTCAGGGAGATGCCATCGCGGTGGCGGAGGATCTCAGACGGGCCCACTCGCGTCAGGTGAATGCTTTCCATGACGGTGCGCGGGGTGGACAGCTCCACCTGAGCCGACCGCCAGCACAGTTCCCGCAGCGGCGGCAGGTCTTTCTGATCCACCGTGCCACCGGCCCGGACCGAGGGGTCTGACACGCTGAGCATCAGCTGCCTCAAGGTCTCGGTCGCGACCGGTCGACGGGTGTCGTAATCAGATTTTGGTGTGCGGCGATTGAGCACCTGCGCAAACAAGGGGTCGGGTCGGCCCCCAGGCCTGAGCGTCAGGCGAGCGATGGGCCGCTGGTCCCAGGCTTGCAGGTCCGGCGTGAGTTCACCCTGGGGCCACAAGGCCACCTCCGCCGCAAAGCCCTGCTCGGCCAAAGCCATCACCAGCAGCTCAATGAATGCACCGTGTCCGATCAAGATCTGACGGCCCATAGGATCTGTCTGCGGCAGCACGCGCTCGCGGTCGGTCATCACGGTGATCACACCGGGCTCCCGCAGGTCCACCCGCCAGGGCTGAAGATTGTGCGGATTAGGTGCGGTGATGGCATAGGCCAGCGCACGGCGGCGCGGGTCGGACTCGGTCAGCGGGCCTTTCCATGCCTCCACCGCAAGGTCCGGGTAGTCGCTGCTTAGCGAGCAGCCCGTCAGCGGCAAAGTCGCGGCCATCAAAGCCCCGCCACCGGCCAGACGAATGAATTTTCTGCGTTGCATGTGGACCTCCTGTGTCGATACGTCTGGGCGTCACAAAGTTGCCTGGGACGGTGGATGCATTGTCTAAACGCCCAAAGATCAACACAATTGGCTATTCTTTTATTTCAGAGTTTCATTTATGAATAACTCTTTTGACTGGTCCCTGGCGCGATCTTTCCTGGCAGTACTTGATCAAGGCAGCCTGCTGGGCGCCGCGCGCCAGCTGCACTCCAGCCAACCGACCATCGGCCGCCATATGGCCGAGCTGGAGTCCAAACTGGGAATGACGCTGTTTGAGCGCACCGGACGCGGCCTGCTGCCCACCGACGCGGCGCTGCGCCTGGCCGACTCGGCCCGGGCCATGCAAATGGGTGCCGATCAACTGATTCGTCAGGCCGCCGGCGCCGACAAGTCGACATCTGGCACGGTGCGCATCACCGCCAGCCAGCCCATGGCCTGCTTTGTCCTGCCTGCTGTGCTGGCCCAGATGCGTCAGGTTCTGCCGCAAATACAAGTGGAATTGGTGGCAAGTAATGCCGTCAGCAATCTGCTCAAGCGCGAGGCGGACATTGCGATTCGCATGGTGCGCCCTCATCAGAGCAGCGTCATCGCTCGCCGGATAGGCAAAGTGGCCTTGAGAGCCTGCGCTCATCAGGACTACCTGCGCCGACGCGGGATACCCCGACAGAACGCCGACCTTCTCTCCCATGAGCTGATCGGAGGAGACCGCAATCGTGAAGTCCTCGAGGGGTTTGCCGCCAGGGGCTTGCCGGTCGGGCCGGAGCACTTCGCTCTGCGCACGGACGACCTGATCGTGGTGTGGCAAGCCGTGCGCGCCGGCGTGGGTATCGGTTTTGTCAGCGAACACCTGATCCGAACCGATCCGGAAGTGATCGCTCTATTGCCCAAGTTGCAAATTGAGCCTCTTCCCCTGTGGCTGGCTGTGCACCGCGAAGTTCGCACCAATAAGCGCATACGCGCGGTCTACGACTTCCTATCTGACGCCCTACCCAGAGCCCTCTGAGGTAAGAGCCTGCTGTGCGCCCCGCGGCCCTAGAGCCCAGTCCTGCCCACACACGATGCGGCGTTCGAAACCGGGGCGGCTGTCATGGGATGCCGCAACAGGGGGTACGGACGAAAGGTAGGGCCGCCCTTATCCTGCAAGTGCGATGACCACGGCACTGGGCTCTAAAGCGGCCATGGCGACCTGACGAAGCTTCAGCGGCGACTCAGCGTCAGCGAACCCCACCAAGCCCAGCCCCGGTGTGATCTGCAAGGAGACCTCTACGCCTGCGGTCCCGCTCCCGCGACGCACCACTTTGCCCCGCAGGAGGTTGACCCCACCCACCCCCACAATCGTGGGCGCCACCGTCACGGCGGTCGCCTTGAACATGGCCAGCACCCTCTGGTCTGGCTCAAGGCTCAGCAGTTGCAAACTCTCAAGCGTGATGCTCGAGGACAACTGCTGTCCATCCGACAGCTCAAGCAAGACCTTGGCGGCACTTCTTGCCTTGCGTATTTCCTTCACCACGCAAGGCATCTGGTTGCGCATGCTGGTTCTAAAACCCAGGCCCGCGATCCCGCGCAAATTCAGCCCCGAGCCCTTGGCAGAACGCCCAATTTGGGCGAGAGCCTTCTCGCGTGCCGAGCTGAGCAGTTCCGCAGCCTCCAACACCTGAAGGCCTGCGGGCGTGAGCTTGGCCCCACCGCCGCCTGAGCCGCCCACCGCCTTTTCGACCAAAGGCACACCCGCAAGATTGCTCAGCGTCTCCAGGGCCTGCCACGCCGCCTTGTAGCTGACGCCATTGGCACGCGCGGCTTCGGAAATAGAGCCCGCATGGTGCATGGAACGTAAAACTTCCAGTCGCTTGTCGACAGCGGGGGCCCCCAGCACTTCATCAAACTGGATTTTTGGAGCGGCCATGGTCAAAAACTTCCAAGACAGAACTGCGCTATTCATATATAGAATAGCGTCAGGCATTCGATTTCTGATTGTCACATACCGGAGATTTGCGTGAAACGCGATTTGATTCGCTCGATTGCCATGGCCATCATTGCCATGGCCCTACCTTTTCGGATTCTGGCCGCCGAGGTCCATGTGGCAGTGGCGGCCAACTTCACGGCACCGATGAAGGTCATTGCACGAGACTTCGAGCGCGAATACGGTCACAAGGTCCACTTGGCTTTTGGGGCTACGGGCCAGTTTTATGCGCAGATCCGTCACGGAGCGCCATTTGCGATCCTGCTGTCGGCAGACGAGGAAACGCCCCGCAAACTTGAGCAAGAGGGGCTTGGCGTAACTGGGTCACGGTTTACCTATTCCGTCGGCAGGCTGACCTTATGGAGCAAAAATCCCAACTTCGTCGACGCACAAGGCCAGGTGCTACAGCGCGGGCAGTTCAAAAAAATCGCCATCGCCAACCCCAAACTTTCACCCTATGGCGCGGCTGCGATGCAAGTGCTGGACAAGATGGGCCTGCGCGAACGCATAGCGCCCAGGATCGTGGAGGGTGCCAACATCGCGCAGGCCTTCCAATTTACTTCCTCTGAAAACGCACAACTGGGCTTTGTCGCCCTGTCCCAGGTCTACGAAAACGGCAAGATCAAAGAGGGCAGCGCTTGGGTGGTACCGACCTCCCTGCACGCCCCCATCAAGCAAGATGCCCTCTTGCTGAACCCCGGCAAGGGAAACGCTGCCGCCGCCGCGCTGCTCACGTACCTGCAAACCGATAAAGCGAAGGCCGTTATTCGCTCTTTCGGATACGAGTTGTCGCGGTAAGCACGCTCCCCCGCCCTGAATGAACGGCACCCTCCCCCCCGACGCCTGGCAGGCTATCGCACTGACCCTTCAACTGGCCACGCTGAGCTCGGGCCTGCTGTTGCTGATCGCCACTCCACTGGCCTGGTGGCTGTCACAAACCCAGTCTGCCTGGCGTACTCCGATCGGCGCCCTGGTCATGCTCCCTTTGGTCTTGCCCCCGACCGTATTGGGCTTCTATATTCTGGTGCTGCTCGGCCCTCAGGGTTGGGTGGGGCAGTTCACCCAGTCTATTGGGCTGGGTGTGCTGTCTTTTTCTTTCACCGGACTGCTGATTGGTTCCATCATCTTCTCGCTGCCCTTTGCGGTGCAGCCCATCCAGTACGCTTTTGAAGCCATGGGCAAAAGGCCCATGGAGGTGGCGGCAACGCTGCGGGCGCGGCCTGTCGATGCGTTTTTCTCGGTGGCGCTTCCATTGGCCAAGCCGGGGCTTTTGACCGCCACTGTGCTGAGCTTTGCACACACGGTCGGAGAGTTTGGGGTGGTGCTGATGATCGGCGGCAACATTCCGGGCGAAACCCGCGTGGTCTCCACGCAGATTTACGGGCACGTCGAAGCGATGGAATACGCCCAGGCCCACTGGCTCGCAGCAGGCATGGTGGTGTTTTCATTTGCAGTGCTAATCGCGTTGGCCCGCCTGAAAAGACGCAGCGACAAGGTTTTGCCATGACGAATGAGCCGAGCCTGCGTATCCATGCATCCCTGGATCGAGGAGACTTCACGCTCAAGGTGGATCTGGCTCTTCCCGCTAACGGCATCACCGTCTTGTTCGGACCATCGGGTTCCGGCAAAACCACCGTGCTGCGGTGTGTCGCCGGATTGGAGCAAGCGCGCGGCCTCATCTCATTGCGCCATGAAACATGGCAGGACAGTGCGAGAGGCCTGTTCAAGCCCACCTGGCAGCGCGAAATTGGCTATGTCTTCCAGGAGGCCAGCCTCTTCGAACATCTGAACGTTCGGCAGAACCTGCACTTTGGCCTGCGCAGAGCCGGCATGCCAAGCCACACTCAGAGTCTTGATGCAGCGCTGGACCTGCTGGGCATTGAACACTTGTTGGACCGAGCCGTGACCAGCCTGTCCGGCGGCGAGCGTCAGCGAGTGGGCATCGCCAGGGCGCTGGCCACTCAGCCCAAACTCCTTTTGCTGGACGAACCGCTGGCCTCACTGGACGTGGCCCGGCGCAAAGAGGTGTTGCCCTGGCTTGAAAGGCTGCACGATGAGTTGCAGATCCCCATGCTGTATGTCACGCACTCGGTGGACGAATTGGCCCGGCTGGCCGATCATGTCGTGATACTTGAAGGCGGAGGCGTCCGATCCTGCGCACCCCTTACCGAGGCCATGGTCTCACCGGACGTCGCCCTTGCCATCGGCGAGGAGGCGGGCCTGGTGACCAAAGGCCAGATCATTGATCGCAGCCCAGAAGACCACATCGCGCAGATTCGATTCGGTGGCGGTACCCTCTGGGTGCGAGACCAAGGCTTGGCTGTCGGTCAAAACGTCCGCGTGCGCATTCTGGCTCGCGATGTCAGCCTTGCACTGTCCATGCATGAGGATTCGACCATCCAAAACCGACTGCAGGGCGTCATCGAATCCATCGATACCGATACCCATCCCTCGCAGGCTGTGGTACGAGTGCGTTGCGGTCAAGAGTTGATTCTCGGGCGCATGACATTGCGGTCGCTGCACAATCTCAAGCTCGGAAAAGGCTCGCCGGTTTGGTGTCAAGTCAAGTCAGCGGCGCTGATCGTCTGAGGAACGCCTCGAATTTAAAACCCCAGCGCATGAGAACCGAATGTCGCACGCCACGAGCGCCCCCGAGACCCTGCAGCTAAGGGCTGCAGACGGTTACCGGCTGGGCGCCTTGCATTACCCGCCAGCAGGTCAGGCCAAAGGTTGCCTCATCGTCGCAGGCGCAACCGGCGTGCCACAGCACTTTTATGCTCACTTCGCGCGCTTCGCCGCGAGCCAGGGCATTGCCGTCTGGACGCTCGACTATCGAGGTGTGGGCCTGTCCCGCCCACCGAGCCTGCGTGGATTTCGCATGGACTATCTCGATTGGGCAAGGCTGGATCTGGCGGCCCTGCTCGATCATGTCGCCGCGCAAGGCGCTGACCCAATCTGGATGGTCGGACATTCCTATGGCGGGCACGCCCTGGGCCTGCTGTCCGGACACGAGCGCGTGGCACGCCTGGCCACCTTTGCCACCGGCGCCGGTTGGCACGGCTGGATGCCACCGCTGGAGCGCTTGCGCGTGCTTGTGCTGTGGCGGGTCATCGGGCCCATCGTCGTCAAGCTCAAAGGCTACTTGGCCTGGAGCGCCCTGGGTATGGGCGAGGACCTTCCACGCGATTTGTTTCTGCAATGGCGGCGCTGGTGCCAATGGCCGCGGTACTTTTTTGATGATCCCGAATTGCCCGAATTGGCCGAAGCCTTTGCCAAAGTGCGTACACCGATCCGCGCCATCAATGCCATCGACGACAAGTGGGCCACACCGGCCTCGCGCGATGCCTTCATGCAGGCCTACCGCAACGCGCCGGTTGAGCGCGTCACCCTTGACCCTGAGCAAAGTGGCTTAGGACCGATCGGACATATTGGCTACTTTCGACCCCAGGCCATCGGCCTCTGGCAGGACACGCTGGATTGGTTTTTACACGCCCCCAAAGATAGGCCCGGAGACTGATGTGCGCCTCGCCCAGGTCGGGCAACTGGCGTTTGACTTTTGCTTTTGAAAACGGCGATGCCATCCTGGTGGACTACCAGGATTACCACTGAGGTATGCCTCACTTTGAGGGACGACATCCTGCCGGCCTTGAACCTGCAGGTGGGCGAAGCAGCTGCCCAGTTGGGCGTCGACCGGACGACTTTGTCCAAGGTCGTCAATGGACGGGCTGCGATCAGCCCTTCAATGGCACTGCGCATTGAGCGTTGGCTGGGGCGTGATCATGGCGGCGCTGATCAAGCGTGGCTGGCCCACACCAACAATTGAGCCCGGTTCGAGGAAGCCATTGGCAACCCATGCGACAGCATGTGCTGACGCTTCTGATGACCTGTCTCATGATCCTCAAGCAAGAACTGCCTGGGGCACCAACACCTGAGACTTAAGCCCTTGAAAACCTTCCTCTCATGCCCCTCTGCATCGATGGACAGCAAATCAAAGCGGGGTTGAACCGCGTGGTCTAGCAAGATCGAATCGAAAGTGGCCACCGGAACCTCGATGACCAATTCGGCCCGCGCACCCATGGCGATCCAATCGCTCTCCAGGCAAGAATGAACACCCGCCGGCAAAAATCGGCAGACGCTTGCCGTGGTTCCCTGAGCCGGACCAAACGCATCGGGTCACTCTCGAGGACCGATGCGCCCGATCGGCAACGTCACGAAGAAACGTAGCCGGACCCCCTCTTCATTGGACTGGGGGCGGCGCGGCGGCCCGAATAAACTCGGCACATGCGACTCAGACACATCGAGGTGTTCAACGCGGTGATGCTGACCGGCAGCGTGAGTGGGGCCGCGCGGCTCGTCAATGTCACTCAACCGGCGGTGAGCCGCACGATCCAGCACGCGGAGATTCAATTAGGCTTTGCCTTGTTCCAGCGCGTGCGCGGCCGCCTCGTGCCGACCGAGGAGGCACAGACTCTCTACCCGCACATCGAGCGCTTGTTTGCACAGCTTGACGAGGTGCAGCGGCTGGCGTCCAGCCTGCGTGCGGGCAAGTCCAACCGCAAGGAGCTGCACGTACTGACCGTGCTTGCGCTGAGCTATGAGGTATTTCCCCGCGCGATGAGGCTCTTTCGCCAGAAGTACCCCGAGATCACTGTCCACCACGAGGCGCTGCACTCGCCGCAGATCGTCTCCTCGCTGGTGCTGCAAGAGGCCGACCTCGGCTTCGTTTTCACACCGGTCAGCCACCCTGGAATCGCCCAGGAAACCATTGGCGAGCTTGATGTCGTATGCGTCATCCCGAAGGGTCTGCTGTCGCCTCGTTCACTCAAAGGCGGCGGGGTGACGGCGACGCAGCTGGCGGCGTTACCGCTCATTGGGCTGGACAGTCGTGACCCGCTGAGCAAGATGCTTGCGCACGTTTTGCATGACACAGCCCTGGACCTCAAGCCAGTCATGATCGTGCAGACTTACCATGTGGCGCTTGCGCTTGCCCACCATGGGGTGGGTGTGGCGCTGGTGGAGCGCTGTACTGCCGCGTCGGCGGACCCTTCGCGCGTGGACGTTTTTCCCTTGGCTCCGCGCGTTCCGGTCACGGTAAGGTCCCTGCGACCGGCAGGGCGACCAAACTCGCTGGTTACTCGGACATTCGCGCGGTACATCGCGCAAGCACTGCAGCAGATCAGCTGATCCGAAGCACCTCGCGCGCCACGCGTGCCGCGCTGCCAAAGGCGAAGGTAAAACCGAGCGAACCGTGACCTGTGTTGAACAGCACATTGGACGGTCCACGCAGGTGCGACCCGATCAGGGGCAGTCCGGTCGGCGTGGCCGGACGCAACCCAGACCATGGTTGGCAGGCCGTGGGGTCGACCACGGCCTGCGGAAACCGCGCCTTGGTAGCCGCCAGCAGCGTGGCGATACGATCTTTGGGCACGTCCAGCCCATCACTGCCCAGCTCGGCCATACCCGCCACGCGCAGACGCCGGCCAAGGCGGGCGTAAACGAGCTTAAGGTCAGCGTCGGTCACGCTCACCAGCGGCGCATCTTCGGTCGCATCGGACAAGGGCAGGGTGATGCTGTAACCCTTCAGCGGTTGGACTGGGATATACACGCCCACGCTTCGGGCGAGCCGGGGCGATGCGGCACCCAGAGCCACGACAAAAGCGTCGGCCTCCAGCGGACCAGCATCCGTAACCAACGCCACCGCTCGCCCCGCCTCCAAGCGGAACGAAGTGGCCGACGCAGTCACACGGGATGCACCGTCACGCAGCAGCAGAGCCTCTAGTGCAAGGCAGACCTTCAAACAGTCAGCGGCGCACTCGCCCGGGGTGTAGATGGCCCCCGCTATGCCGGCGCGACTGCGAGCAAGGGCAGGCTCGAGAGCCACGCACTCGTCGGCACTGACCGCCCGCTGTTCGACGCCGAGCGATTGCTGCAGCGCCATCTGTCTCTGGGCCGACGCGAAGCCCTGTGCGCTGCCGTACAGCACAAGCTTGCCATGCGCGGAGAAGTCGCAGTCCAGCGACTCCTGCTGGCGCAGTTCATCAAACGCGGCCCGGCTCTCAGCCGCGAGCTCCAGCAGCGCTGCCGTAGCCCGCCGCGAGGCGTCTGCGTTGCACGCAGCCAGAAAGCGCAATCCCCAACGCCACTGGTCAAGGCTCCAGCGTGGCCGCAAGGTCAGCGGTGAATCTTTCGAGACCAGCAGGTGGGGCAACTGGCGCCACAGGCCCGGGTCAGCCAGCGGCTGTACATAGGCATAGCTGAGCTGAGCGCCGTTAGCACCGCTGGCGCCTGAACCGGCTGGGGCGTGATCCAGCACCGTGACCCGATGTCCGTCTTGCTGCAAGCGTCGCGCGGTGGCCAGGCCGACGATGCCGGCTCCGAGAACGCAAATATGCATGAGCGCAATTCCCCCCTTCAAACAAACCGCAACTGTAGGGACACGGGAACGAAACGTGAAATGCCGGGTGCGATCTCATCCATAAATGCAGGTTATGGGCAAGGGGGAAAGCTGCATCGCTGCGTCCGCACGATCTGCTTACACTTCGTGGCACTCAAGGCTGCTGTCCCCTCATGAAGCCCACCCACGTTCTGCACCGTCATCTGCATCACCTGCCGCCTGCAGCCGCAAGCGGCCAGGGTGTGTGGATCACCGACACGGAAGGGCGAAGATACCTTGATGCCTGCGGCGGCGCTGCAGTTTCGTGTCTGGGTCACGGCCACCCCGACGTGCTCGCCGCGATGCAGGAGCAGGCCGACCGCCTGGCCTACGCGCACACCAGCTTCTTCACCACCGAGGTGGCCGAGGAGCTGGCCGAACAACTGGTGCGCACCGCGCCAACCGGCATGAGCCATGTCTACCTCGTTAGCGGTGGCTCCGAGGGCGTAGAGGCCGCGCTCAAACTGGCGCGCCAGTACTTTCTGGAGGCCGGTGAGCCTGAGCGCACGCACTTTATTGCAAGGCGTCAAAGCTACCACGGCAACACCCTCGGAGCGCTCGCGGTGGGGGGCAATGCATGGCGCCGCGCGCCGTTCGATCCGCTGCTGATGCCAGTGACCCATGTATCGCCCTGCTACCCTTATCGCGAGCAGCGTGGCGACGAAAGCGCAGAGGCCTACGGGCAGCGCCTGGCCCGCGAACTCGAAGATGAAATCTGTCGTATTGGCCCCAGCCGGGTGATCGCCTTCGTTGCCGAGACCGTGGGCGGTGCCACCGCAGGCGTGCTGACGCCTGTACCCGGCTACCTGCGTGCGGTGCGCGAAGTGTGTAACCGCCATGGCGTTCTGCTCATCCTGGACGAAGTGATGTGCGGCATGGGACGCACTGCTGTCTTGCACGCGTGCCAGGCCGAGGACGTTGTGCCCGACCTGCTGGTTGTTGCCAAAGGTCTCGGCGGGGGCTACCAAGCTATAGGCGCGGTATTGGCGCAAAAGACCCTCATCGATCGCCTGTCATCCGGCTCGGGCTATTTCCAGCACGGCCACACCTACCTAGGCCACGCTGTTGCGTGCGCAGCGGCGCTGGCTGTGCAGCGCGTGATCGAACGTGAGGGCCTGCTCGAGCAGGTGCGCGCGCGCGGCCAGACCCTACAGAGGCTACTGAGGCGGGCTTTCGAAAGCCATCCGCACATGGGGGATATTCGCGGCCGAGGACTGTTTTGGGGGCTTGAACTGGTCCGCAACCGCGACACGCGCGAGCCGTTCGACCCCGCGCACAAGGTTCACGCCCGCGTCAAGCGCGAAGCCTTCGCGCGCGGCTTGATGGTTTACCCGATGGGCGGCACCGTCGATGGGCATTATGGTGATCATGTGCTATTGGCCCCGCCGTTCATCACCACCGAGGCCGAGCTGTCACTCATCGTTGATCGGCTTCATGCCGCCGTAGAGGCCGCCACTTCGTCTGTCTGAGTTCATTTCTTTAACAAGGAGCCTGCAATGTCTGCAACTTTTGCCTTCAAAGTTCTCGGCGCTTCGGCCGCCCTGGCCGGGGTGCTGCTCAGCACCCCAGTGCTGTCCCAACAGCGATTTGTGACTATCGGTACGGGTGGCGTAACCGGCGTGTACTACGCCGCTGGCGGCGCCATCTGCCGGCTGGTAAACAAGGATAGAGCCAAGCACGGAATTCGCTGCTCGGTCGAATCAACGGGGGGCTCGGTGTTCAATGTGAACACCATCAGGGCGGGCGAACTTGACTTCGGCTTTGCCCAATCAGATGTGCAGTTCAATGCTGTCAACGGCGTCAACCAGTTCAAGGGCTCCGCGTTTGGCGAATTGCGCGCCGTGTTCGCAGTGCATCCCGAGCCTTTCACGGTAGTCGCCCGCAGAGAGGCCAACATCACCCGGTTTGAGGACTTCAAGGGAAAACGATTCAATGTCGGGAACCCTGGCTCGGGCACGCGAGCGTCCATCGAGGAATTGCTCGGCGCCATGGGTTGGAAGCCGGGCGACTTTTCCCTCGCTTCGGAATTGCGGGCTGACGAACATGGTCCTGCTCTGTGCGACGGAAAAATCGACGGTTTCTTCTTTGCGGTGGGCCATCCCAGCGCCAATATCCAAGACCCAACCACCTCTTGTGGCGCGCGTCTGGTGTCGCTGACCGGGCCCGTGGTCGATCGGCTGGTGGCTGAAAAGCCCTTCTATGCCAAAACCACCATCCCCGGCGGCCTGTATCCGAACAATCCCCAGCCCACTCAAACTTACGGCGTGATGGCAACGGTCGTGGCGACCACCAAAACGCCGGCTGAGACGGTGTACCAGCTCACCCGTGCGGTATTCGAGAATTTCGACGAGTTCAAAAAGTTGCATCCTGCACTGGCCAATCTGAACCCCGCCAATATGATCAAGGATGGCCTGAGCGCCCCTCTGCATGAAGGAGCCGTTCGCTACTACCGCGAAAAGGGTTGGATGAAATAAGCGAGCACTGCCCTGACGGCCGCGTGGAAGGGCGAAGCACGCTTCGCCCTTTTCTATTCATGGCAGCACACCGTTGAGGATTGCAGATGGCATCTGACATCGAAAAAGCGCCGCAGGCGCTGCAGCAGCTGGTAGCCGATACCGATACGGGAGGACGCAAGATCAGCGGCGCGACCGGAGCCCTGATTTTCGCGGTGGCGCTCGCCTGGTCTCTCTTCCAGCTCTGGTACGCATCGCCGCTGCCCTTCGCGCTGGGTTTCGGGGTCCTCAACGACAACGAAGCGCGTTCGGTGCATCTGGCATTTGCCATGCTTCTGGCCTTCCTTGCCTGGCCCGCGACCAAAGGCTCACCTCGCGACCGGGTGCCTCTGGTCGATTGGGCTTTGGCCATTACGGCCGCATTTGCGGGCGCCTACCTGTTGCTGTTCTATGCGCAACTGGCTGCGCGTCCGGGACAGCCTACGACGATGGATGTGGTCACGGCCACCGTGGGATTGGTGTTGCTGCTGGAAGCGACGCGACGCGCGGTCGGATGGCCGATGGCCGCACTGGCCGTGCTGTTCATCGTTTACGCCATGGCAGGACCCTACATGCCCGAGGTGCTGCAGCACAAGGGCGCATCGCTCAACCGTCTGATCTCACACATGTGGCTCACCACAGAAGGCGTATACGGTATCGCTCTGGGCGTTTCGACCGGCGCAATCTTCGTGTATGTGCTGTTTGGGGCGCTGCTCGACCGCGCCGGTGGCGGCAACTACATGATGCAGGTCAGCTTCGCTGCCCTTGGACACTTGCGCGGCGGCCCAGCCAAGGTGGCCGTGGTGTCCTCGGGACTCAACGGAATGATCTCAGGCTCGTCGGTGAGCAACGTGGTCTCGGGCGGCATCTTCACCATTCCACTGATGAAGAAAACGGGCTACGGCGGCGTGAAGGCCGGCGCCATCGAGACGATGAGTTCAGTCAACGGCCAGATCATGCCGCCGGTGATGGGGGCGGCGGCGTTTTTGATGGTGGAGTACGTGGGCATCCCCTATTCGGAAATCGTCAAGCACGCGGCCCTGCCGGCTATCCTCTCCTACATTGGCTTGTTCTACATCGTCCACCTTGAGGCGCTCAAACTCGGCATGGAGCCGCTGGTGCGGCGCGAACCGCGCCCCTGGCGCGACCGGCTGCTGCGCACTGGTCTGGGTGTTTCGGGCAGCATTGCCGTCGTGGTGGTGTTGTACTACGCCCTGCAAGGCACCAAGGCAGTGCTCGGTGAGGCTGCGCCATGGGCTGTTGGATTGATCGTTGTGGCGCTCTACCTGTACGCCATCCGCGCGTCCGCATTCAGCCCAGACCTTCCGGGCGACATAGACGTGGACAACCCACGGGTACTAGACACCTGGCCAACGGTACGCGCTGGCCTGCACTACCTGCTGCCCATCGGTGCGCTGATCTGGTGCCTGATGATCGAGGAAATGTCACCCGCGCTGTCGGCTTTTTGGGCGATTGTGATACTCATGGCCCTCATGCTCACGCAGGGACCGCTGGTGGCGCTGTGGCGCGGGCAGTCCTTAGCGGGAACCTGGAGTAAAGGCGGCCGCGACGTGATGCTGGGTTTCCACGACGGCGCGCGCAACATGATCGGCATCGGCATCGCCACTGCCACCGCAGGCATCATCGTTGGGGGCATCACCCTCACGGGTCTGGGCCTGCGCATGACCGAGTTCGTGGAGTTCGTATCGCAGGGCAATGTGATGGTGATGCTGCTGTTCATCGCCTTCGTGTGCCTTGTGCTGGGGCTGGGCGTACCGACCACCGCCAACTATGTGCTGGTGGCCACACTGATGGCGCCGGTGGTGGTGGAGCTAGGCGCACAAAGCGGACTCATCATCCCGCTCATTGCGGTGCACTTGTTCGTCTTCTACTACGGAATCATGGGCGACATCACCCCGCCCGTGGGGCTTGCCACATTTGCCGCTTCTGCAATTTCGGGCGAAGACTCCCTGCGCACCGGCGTGCAGGGCGCGCTGTACGCCCTGCGGACCGTGATTCTGCCCTTTATCTGGATCTTCAACCCGCAGCTGCTGCTGATCGACGTACACAGCACCGGTGAGTTGATGCGCGTCGTTCTCGCCTGTACCCTGGCGATGCTGGTATTCGCTGCGCTCACCATGAACTGGATGCGGGTGCGTAACCGCTGGTGGGAAAGCATGCTGCTCGCGCTCGCCGTGGTGTTGCTGTTCAGACCCGATTTTTTTATGGACCGCCTGCAACCCGAGTTCCGCGATGAGCCCGCCAAGGCGGTGTACGACGTGGCCAAGGCCACAGGATCCGGAGAACCCATCGTGCTGCGTATTGAAGGCACCACGCTGGAGGGCGAGGACGTCGCCAAGACGGTCGCACTCAACCTCGGTCCACCGGCCGATGACGGCCGGCGTCGCCTGGCGCAGGCGGGCGTACAGGTCATGGTGCTCGGCGAGTCTGTGCAGATCGGTGCCGTGAAGTTCGGCTCACAGGCTCAGAAGGCCGGGCTGGAGCAGGGCTGGAATATCGTCGCGGTCAAGGTGCCCACCGACCGGCCAGCACCGCACTGGTTCTACCTGCCAGCGCTGCTACTGGTGGGCATGGTCTGGGTGTCGCAGGGACGCCGGCTGACGCGGCCTGGTGCGCCGGCGTGACCTGACGGGCGACGCTTCTGACCCATTGAGCATGGCAAGTCCTACCAGGATTACCACTGAAGAGCCTATGAGCAAGGCCCTTGCGGGTATCAAGGCAGTCAAGCATCAGATCGCGTAATGACTATGCAAAGTGATCTCGACCCATCGGTATTGCGGGCGCTGCGCATGTGGTCGCGCCTGATCCAGGCCGCCTCCACCATCGTGATCGGATTGAGCGTGGTGCTCATGCTCACCCCTTCGTTGGGGGAATCGTTGTTTTACCTCGTGTATTTTCAACAACCCAACAGTCCCGTAACGGTGCCCGAAGAAGTAAAGGGCTATCTCCGGTTTGCTAACGGCATCATCGGGGCCGTCATGGCCGGATGGATGCTGACCATCATCTTGCTGGCGCGTGGGCCATTCATGACCAGGGAGCGCTACGCATGGCAAGCGATCACATGGCCTCTCCTGGGGTGGTATCTGATCGACACCTGCTTTTCAGTCGCGCATGGCGTTTGGGGCAACGTGCTGCTCAATACCGCAACCGCAGTGATGTTTGGCATACCCTTGATTTGCTCTCGACGCCTCTTCGCGAGTTGACAGCGGGCGGCGCCAAGCAACAAATCACTGCGTCGGCGACCGAGACACAGCGGTCGAAATCAGCCAACGATTTAGGGGGTCCCTCCATCACAAGGAGATTCGGGTGTTCGAACGCCATCGGTCCAGGGTTGCGCAACGGGGCGACGACCTCGTGACCTTGGGCGAGAACCCGCTGAACCACGAGTCTGCCAGTGAGTCCGGTCGCACCGAAAACCGCTATTGGGGACATAGCCGCTACCATTTTTCCACTGACGGGCGCAGGTCCAGTTCGAAAGTCCATGCATCGCGCGGCTGGCTGTGCAACCACCAGTAGGCCTGCGCGATATGGTCCGGGTTGAG